>NZ_JAMXFI010000189.1:0-15409 GCF_025460875.1 Microvirga yunnanensis | reverse complement strand
GTGAGCCCGGGGCGGGTGGCGAGCCTCACGGTGATCGCCGGCGTGACCTTCTGGCTCGGCATGGCCCTGGTTCTGGCCTGGAGCCTGATCAGCAAGGCCGACGAGCTGGCGAGCCTCGTCTATACCCACATCTGGATGAACCAGCTGGTGGGCCTCGGCGCGGCGGTCTTCGTCGTCGGGTACATGATCTGGGTCTCGATCAAGCGGCGCGCCGTCAAGATCCAGGGCTGGAAGCTGGAGCTGCCGGGCTTTCGCCTGTCGCTGGCCCAGATCCTGATCGGTGCCGGGGATGTCTGCGCCGGCGCCGGAGTTCTCTTCGTGCTCCTGCCCGGGGGGCACAATCTCAGCTTCGAGACCTTCCTGGCGGTGTATATCTTTGCCGTCATGCTCGGCGTGGCCAGCCATGCGCCGGGCGGCCTCGGGGTCTTCGAGGCCACCATTCTGCTGGCCCTGTCGAACTATCCCCGCGAGCCGGTCCTGGGTGCGCTGCTCCTCTATCGCCTGTGCTATTACCTCGTCCCCTTCGTGATCGCCCTGGCGATCCTGGGCGCCTACGAGATCCGCAACCGCATCCGGTCGGCCCGCCTGGCCTTCAAGCCCGACGAGACCGAGCTCTCCGGCGACGTCGAGCTTGGCGGACGGTGACACCGGGGCGTGCCTCCCTTAAAGAGGACCGACCCCGCCTTCGAGACGTTCCAGCGCGATGACCGATCCCGACGACCTCACGCCGGACGCCCTCCGGCAGAGCGCCACTCCAATCCGGGACGCCGCCCTGCGCGGCGCCGTCGTCGCCTGCTTCGTGCTGGTCGCCGTGGCTTTGGTGCGGGGCCACGGGGACGGGTGGCTTCTGGTCTGGGCCGGCGTGGCCGTCCTGGCGGGCATTCTCGTGGCCGGACCCAAGCGGCCGCTCGGAACGGGCCTCCGCCCACAGGCGAAGGCGTCCCCGCGCTCCAGCGTCGCCGAGGCGGTCCTGGCGCAGATCCCCGATCCGGTCATCCTGGTGGACCAGCGGGCGCTGGTGATCGAGGCGAACCGGGCTGCCTACGACCTCCTGGCAGGCCTCAAGACGGGCCATCCCCTGTCCTTCGCCCTGCGCAGCCCTGACGTGCTCGACGGCATCCAGGACGTGCTGGACAGCGGCGAACCGCTCAAGGTCGAATATTCGGAGCGGATCCCGACGGAGCGGACCTTCGAGGTCCATATCGGTCCCCTGCAGGGCGACGTGCAGGATGCGCAGGTCCAGGCCGGTGTCGTCCTGTTCTTTCGCGATCTCACCTCGGCCCGGCGCCTTGAGGCGATGCGCGCCGATTTCGTCGCCAATGCGAGCCACGAGCTGCGCACCCCCCTGGCCTCGCTTCTCGGGTTCATCGAGACCCTGCAGGGGCCCGCCCGCGAGGACGTGAAGGCCCGGGAGCGCTTCCTCGACATCATGAAGGGTCAGGCCCAGCGCATGAAGCGCCTGATCGACGATCTTCTGTCCCTGTCGCGGATCGAGATGCGCGCGCATCTCTCGCCCACCCAGACGGTCGATCTCGCCACGATTGCCTCTCAGATGGTCGAAACCCTCTCGCCGCTGGCCCAGGAGAGGGGAGTGGTCATCAAGGCCGCGCTGCCGGACCGGCCGGCCCTCGTCCTGGGCGACCGGGACGAGCTTCTGCGCATCGCCGAGAACCTGATCGAGAATGCGGTCAAGTACGGCGAAAGCGGGGGCCGGGTGGAGGTCGAGGTCGTCCGCATCGAAGGCCCCGCCCGGCAGGTCGCCTTCTCGGTCCAGGATCACGGCCCCGGCATCGCCCCGGAGCACCTGCCGCGCCTGACCGAGCGGTTCTACCGGGTCGACGTCGCCCAGAGCCGGGACAAGGGCGGGACAGGCCTCGGCCTCGCCATCGTCAAGCACATCGTCAACCGGCACCGGGGTCAGCTGGCCATCGCCAGCGAGCCCGGGCAGGGCGCCCGCTTCACGGCGACCTTTCCCGAGGCCGGACCGCGCCCCTAGAGCATTTTTCGGTGAAGTGGATCCGGTTCACCGTCAAAAAATGCGGCTCGGCAAAGACAAGAGATGATTCCACGTGAGTGGAAGCAGCTCTAGGGTCCGCCCTGTCGCGATGCTTTTGGCCTCCCCGAGGGATCCTCTGGGGTGTCATCCAATTGTCATCCAACTGTCGTAGAGGAGACATCCGTCGGGCCTAGCTGTCCCATCGCGTGACGCGTCTCATGGCTTCCGAGCGGCCTGTCGCGCTTATGAACAGGAGTCTTACCGTGAAGATTTTGTCCTACGCCATTGCGGCCGGCCTTGCCGTCGCGAGCCTCACGACCACGGCATCTGCGGCCGACATCACGGGCGCAGGCGCGACCTTCCCGTTCCCGGTCTATTCCAAGTGGGCCGAGGCCTACAAGAAGGAGACCGGCAACGGCATGAACTACCAGTCGATCGGCTCCGGCGGCGGCATCAAGCAGATCCAGGCCAAGACGGTCGATTTCGGCGCCACCGATGCCCCGATGAAGGGGGAGGATCTCGAGAAGAACGGCCTTCTCCAGTTCCCGACCGTGATGGGCGCCGTGGTTCCGGTCGTGAACATCCAGGGCGTCCAGGCCGGCCAGATCAAGCTGACGGGCCAGGTTCTGGCCGACATCTTCCACGGCAGGATCGCCAAGTGGAACGATCCCAAGATCGCCCAGCTGAACGCCGGCGTGACTCTCCCCAACGCCAACATCACGCCGGTCTACCGCTCGGATTCCTCGGGCACGACCAGCGTCTTCACCACCTACCTGTCGCAGGTCTCCGACGCCTGGAAGTCCGAGCTCGGCGCCGGCACGACGGTGAACTGGCCGATCGGTCAGGGCGGCAAGGGCAACGAGGGCGTCGCCGCGACGGTCAAGCAGGTTCCGAACTCGATCGGCTACGTCGAGTACGCCTACGCCAAGCAGAACAACATTCCCTACACCCTGCTCCAGAACAAGGCGGGCAAGTATCCGCAGCCTGAGATCAAGTCGTTCCAGGCCGCCGCCGCCAGCGCCAACTGGACGTCGGCTCCCGGCTTCGGCATCTCGCTGACCAACCAGCCGGGCGACGACGCCTGGCCGATCACGAACCCGACCTTCATCCTGGTCTACAAGACCGCGGACAAGCCCGAGCAGGCCGCCGAGGTGCTGAAGTTCTTCGATTGGTCCTTCAAGAACGGCGACAAGCTCGCCTCGGACCTCGACTACGTCCCGCTGCCGGACAACGTCGTCGAGCAGATCCGGTCGACCTGGTCCAAGGACATCAAGACCGGTGCCGGCCAGCCCGTCTACAAGATGTAAGCTGGTCCCCGACCTGTTGATGGAGTAAGGCGGATGGCTGTTCTGTCTGATGAGATCGTCGTGTCGAGCAACATGCAGGCCGGCCGCCGCCGTACTTCACCCTTCTTCGATCAGGGCTTCCGCTGGGCCAGTTACGGCTCCGCCCTGATCGTTCTCGCCGTCCTGGCCGGGATCATCGGCACGATGATCTACGGCGGATGGGCCGCCTTCCGGGAATTCGGCCTCGGGTTCGTCACGTCCAGCATCTGGAACGTGGGCGGGGAGCAGTTCGGCGCCTGGGTGGCCATCACCGGCACCCTGACCTCGGCCCTGATCGCCCTCGTGATCGGCGTGCCGATCTCCATCGGCATCGCGATCTTCCTGACGCAACTCTGCCCGCCGTGGCTCCGGCGCCCGGTCTCCACCGTCATCGAGCTGCTGGCGGCGGTGCCCAGCATCATCTACGGCATGTGGGGCCTCTTCGTCTTCGCGCCGCTCTTCGCCAACTACGTCCAGATTCCCCTGTCGACCATCGTCGAGGGGATGCCGATCCTTGGAACCGTCCTCTACGCACGGGTGCCGTCCGGCGTCGGCATGCTGACGGCGGGCATCATCCTGGCGATCATGATCATTCCCTTCATCGCGTCGATCACGCGCGACATGCTGGACCAGATCCCCAGCATCCTGCGCGAGAGCGCCTACGGGATCGGCTGCACCACCTGGGAGGTGGTGCGCCACGTTCTGCTGCCTCAGGCGGGCGTCAGCATCATCGGGGCCGTCATGCTGGGCCTCGGCCGTGCGCTCGGCGAGACGATGGCGGTGACTTTCGTGATCGGCAACGCGAACCGCCTGTCCCTGTCGCTCTTCGACCCGAGCTCGACGATCGCGTCCCGGATCGCGAACGAGTTCAACGAAGCCTCCGGCATGCATATGAGCGCCCTGCTGGCCCTCGGCTGCATTCTGTTCGTGGTCACTTTCATCGTCCTCGCGCTCGCCCGCCTTCTGATCGCCCGCGTGAAAACCCCTTGAGAGGTGAAGGATGGATACCGCCGTGTATGACCAGGCCCCGACCGTCGCTCACGCTCCCTGGGGCCGCGTGCGCCGCAGCCGCTATCTCGCCGATCGCGTGCTCAAGATCACCTGCACCCTGTTCACCCTGCTGGGGGCCTTCGTCCTCGGCTGGATCCTTCTGATGCTCCTGGTGGAAGGAATCGGCGGCCTCTCGCCCGCGGTCTTCACGCAAACCACTCCTGGTCCCGGAACCGAGGGAGGCGGCATCGCCAATGCGATCGTCGGCAGCCTGGTCCTCACGACACTCGGCATCGTGGTCGCAACCCCCATCGGGGTGCTCGCGGGGACCTATCTGGCCGAATACGGCAAGGGCTCGACGCTCGCGACCGTCATCCGGTTCGTGAACGACATCCTGCTGGCCGCGCCGAGCATCCTCATCGGTCTCTTCGTCTACATCCTGATGGTGCAGCCGATGGGCGGCTACTCGGGATGGGCCGGCGGCGTGGCCCTGGCGATCATCGCCATTCCGGTGATCGTCCGCTCGACGGAGGACATGCTCCGGCTGGTGCCCGGCTCCCTGCGCGAGGCCGGAGCCGCCCTCGGGGCCCCCATGTCCAAGGTGATTGTGGCGATCAGCTGGAAGGCGGCCCGGGCCGGCATGGTGACGGGCGTGATCCTCGCGACCGCGCGCATCGCCGGCGAGACGGCGCCGCTGCTCTTCACCGCCCTCAACAATACCTTCTGGTTCAGCCCGACCCTGATGGGCGGCGTTTCGAACCTGCCGGTCACCATCTATCAGTTCGCCCTGGCGCCCTATGCGAACTGGCGCGAACTCGCCTGGGCCGGCGCCCTCATCATCACCCTGTCGATCCTGGCGCTGTCCGTCGTGGCGCGCCTCCTCCTGAGCAAGGACAAAGCCCGATGAGCACCATCGCCCTCAACACGAGCAGCGCCATCGGCAACGCGGCCGCGGCCGATACCGGGGCGCCGGTGCGCATCGCGGTCAAGAACCTCAACTTCTACTACGGCGATTTCCGCAGCCTGAAGGACATCTCGATCGATTTCTACGACCGCCAGGTCACGGCCCTCATCGGCCCCTCCGGCTGCGGGAAGTCGACCCTGCTGCGAACCTTCAACCGCATCTACAGCCTCTATCCCGAGCAGCACGCCGACGGACAGATCCTGCTCGACGGGCAGAACGTGCTCTCGCCCTCGATCGACGTGAACGAGCTTCGCGCCCGCGTCGGCATGGTGTTCCAGAAGCCGACGCCGTTCCCCATGTCGATCTACGACAACATCGCGTTCGGCATCCGCCTCTACGAGAAGCTGCCGAAATCCGAGCTCGACGGACGCGTCGAGGAGGCCCTGCGCAAGGCGGCGCTCTGGGACGAGGCGAAGGACAAGCTGCGCCAGTCCGGCATGGGCCTGTCGGGCGGCCAGCAGCAGCGCCTGTGCATCGCGCGCACCATCGCCCAGCGACCCGAGGTGATCCTGCTCGACGAGCCGACCTCGGCCCTCGACCCCATCTCCACCGGCAAGATCGAGGAGCTGATCGAGCAGCTGCGCTCCGAATTCACCATCGTGATCGTCACGCACAACATGCAGCAGGCAGCGCGCATCTCGCAGTTCACGGCCTTCATGTATCTGGGCGAGCTCGTGGAGTTCGGGCCCACGACCAGGATGTTCATGAACCCGACCAAGAAGCAGACTCAGGACTACATCACGGGCCGCTTCGGCTGATCGAAGCCCTTCAAGGGAGATTGAATCCAATGGCGGAGCATATCGTCAGCTCCTACGACAACGACCTTCAGGGTCTCCGGCAGCGCATCTCCGAGATGGGCGGCATCGCCGAGAAGATGCTCGTGGAATCCATCGCGGCGCTCGTCCGGCACGACAAGGCGCTGGCCCAGAACGTGGTGATTTCCGACAAGCGTCTCGACGTTCTCCAGCGCGAGGTGGAGGAGAGCGCCATCCTGACCATCGCCCGGCGCCAGCCGCTGGCCGTCGATCTGCGCGAGACGATCTCGGCCATCCGCATCTCCGGGGACGTCGAGCGGATCGGCGACATGGCCAAGAACATCGGCAAGCGGGCCCTGGCGATCGGCGACGACTTCCAGCCGCAGAAGATCGTCGTCGGCCTCCAGCACATGGGCGATCTCGTCCTCGGGCAGCTCAAGGACGTGCTCGACGCCTATGCGCAGAAGGACACGGAGAAGGCCCTCGACGTGTGGAAGCGGGACGGCGCCATCGACGCGCTCTACACGTCCCTGTTCCGCGAGCTCCTGACCTACATGATGGAGGATCCGCGCAACATCTCGTTCTGCACGCATCTCCTGTTCTGCGCCAAGAACATCGAGCGCATCGGCGATCACACCACCAACATCGCCGAGACGGTTCACTACCTGGTGACGGGCGAGACGCTGGCCATCGACCGGCCCAAGAACGACCGCTCCATCGACACGACGGTCGCGACGGGAGTCTGACGCATGGGACCTCGCGTTCTGATCGTCGAGGACGAAGAGCCCTTGATGCTGCTCCTGCGCTACAACCTCGAAGCCGAAGGCTACGAGGTGGACAGCGTATCGCGCGGAGACGAGGCGGAGATCCGCCTGCGGGAGCAGGTGCCCGACATCGTGCTGCTCGACTGGATGCTGCCCGGCCTGTCGGGGATCGAGCTCTGCCGGCGCATCCGCGCCCGGACCGAGACCGAACGCCTGCCGGTGATCATGCTCACGGCGCGCGGCGAGGAGGGCGACCGCATCCGCGGCCTGTCCACGGGCGCCGACGACTACATCGTCAAGCCCTTCTCGGTGCCGGAGCTGCTGGCCCGCGTGCGCGCGCTGTTGCGGCGTGCGAAGCCCGCCCATATCGCCACCCTGCTCAAGGCGGGCGACATCGAGCTCGACCGCGAGACCCACCGCGTGCGCCGCGCCGGCCAGGAGCTGCACTTGGGTCCGACCGAGTTCCGCCTGCTGGAGTTCCTGATGCAGAGCCCGGGGCGTGTCTTCTCCCGCGAGCACCTGCTCAATGCAGTTTGGGGTCACGACGTCTATATCGACGAGCGCACCGTCGACGTGCATGTGGGCCGTCTGCGCAAGGCCATCGGCCTGCCGCGCCGCCCCGATCCGATCCGTACCGTGCGCGGCGCCGGCTATTCCTTCGACGAGACCTTCGCCCGCGAGGAGCAGACCGTGAGCGCCTGACGTCTGAGGCCCTGACCATCCCACGTCATGGCGGGGCTTGGCCGGGCTTGTCCCGGCCATCCCGATCCGGTGAGGCTCTGGGTCTCGAACAATCGGGATCACCGGCACAAGGCCGGTGATGACGGCGAAGAGAGCCTATCCTCGCTCTCGCGTCTTGTTCGAACCCTGGGTCTGCAGGTTCCAGTGACGGCGAAATAAAGAAAAGGCCGCGCTGACGACGTCAGCGCGGCCTTTTCCTTGAAACGGTCGTGCTCAGGCGCGGGCGAGCCGGCGCTCACGCTTGCGGTCGGCCACCGGCTGGTAGGCGATGCGGGCGTGATGGGTGCAATAGGGCAGGCCGGTGATCGAGCGGGCGCCGCAGAAGCGGAACTCGGGCTTCGTCGGGTCGCCCATGGGCCAGCGGCACATGGACTCGCGCAGATCCATGATCGTCACCCGTTCGGACATGGGAATGGCGACCTCGTCCTCGGCGAACACCACGGGTTCCTCGGCCACGGGCTGCAGCGGGATCGGGGCCAGCACCACGTTGTTATTGTGCGGCTGGGGCGGGATCGGCGCCGGCGCGCTCGGGGCGCGGGTCGCCTTGCGGGGACGGGCGGCCGCCGCAGCGACAGGTTTCGCGTCCTTGGCCCGGCCGGACAGGCCGAGGCGGTGAACCTTGCCGATCACCGCGTTGCGGGTCACGTTGCCAAGCTCGGCGGCGATCTGGCTCGCGCTCAAACCATCGGTCCAGAGCTTCTTGAGAAGCTCGACCCGCTCGTCCGTCCAAGTTCCGCCCGCATCCATCATTTTTAAACTTTCCTCCTTCGCGCCAGGCGTCAAGCTCAGAATCCCGGATGCCTCGCGGACAGGTTTTTGTGTCCGACCGCGTTGCGAGGATCGCTCCTGAGGGTGAATGCCGTGGCACGAATGCTGTACTCGACTACCCCGAAGGTACAGGATGGGTGGACTCGGGCGCAAGAGTCCCCGTTAAGGCCCTGTCGTTTTCCCCAAGGAACTCGCCCGGGCCCGTAACCGGCAAAAATTCCTTGTGATGAGTGACTTCATTTCTCTTGAATTGACAGGGTCCCGCACCTCGTTAGAATCCCTTTCCGTGCCGCCCCCGTTGGGGCGGCGCTTTCTTTTTCGGGCCCGGGTGCGACCTTGGGCCTCTCTTCAGGCGGAGACAACCCGTGACATCGCCATTGCTGCCGACTTTTGCCCGCGCCGAGCTTTCCTTCGAGAAGGGAGAGGGCCCCTGGCTCTACGGCCGAGATGGCGAGCGATACCTGGATTTCGGCGCCGGCATCGCGGTGAATGCCCTCGGCCATGCGCATCCGCACCTGGTCAAGGCCCTGTCCGAGCAGGCGGCCAGGATCTGGCACAGCTCCAACCTGTTCCAGATCCCCGAGGGCGAGCGTCTGGCCAAGCGGCTCGTCGACTCCACCTTCGCGGATTACGTGTTCTTCACCAATTCCGGCGCCGAGGCGAACGAGGCCGCGATCAAGATGGCGCGCCGCTATCACTACGTGAACGGGAACGCCGAGCGCTTCCACATCGTGACCTTCGAGGGCGCCTTCCACGGCCGCACCCTCGGCACGATCGCGGCCGGCGGCCAGGCGAAGTATCTGGAGGGCTTCGGCCCCAAGGTGCAGGGCTTCGACCAGGTGCCGCCCGAGGATCTCGAGGCCCTCAAGGCGGTGATCGGCCCGCAGACCGCAGCCCTCATGATCGAGCCGATCCAGGGCGAGGGCGGCGTCAGGACCGTGTCGGCCTCCTTCCTGCGCGAGCTGCGCGCCCTGTGCGACAGCCAGGGCCTGCTCCTGATCTTCGACGAGATCCAGACCGGCGTCGGCCGCACGGGCAAGCTCTTCGCCTACGAGTGGAGCGGCGTGACCCCCGACATCATGACGGTGGCCAAGGGCATCGGCGGCGGTTTCCCGCTGGGCGCGTGCCTCGCCACCGCGGAGGCCGGCAAGGGCCTGACGCTGGGCACTCACGGCACCACCTTCGGGGGCAACCCGCTCGCCATGGCGGTCGGCAACGCCGTGCTCGACGTGATCCTCGAACCCGGCTTCCTCGAGGGAGTCGAGCGGAAGGGCCTGCTGCTCAAGCAGCGCCTCGCCGAGCTGAAGGACCGCCATCCCAGCGTCATCGCCGAGGTGAGGGGCCAGGGCCTGATGATGGGCCTGCGCACCGTCGTGCCCAACACGGATTTCGTCAGCGCCGCCCGCGACCAGAAGCTCATCGTGATCGGGGCCGGGGACAACGTCGTCCGTCTCCTGCCTCCGCTGATCATCACCGAGGCCGATCTCGGAGAGGCCATCAATCGTCTCGATGCCGCCTGCGCGGCCATCGAGCTTAAGCAGAAAGCCGCCGCCCAGCCGGGAGCCGTTCAATGAAGACCCGTCACTTCCTCGATCTCAGCGACTTTTCCGGCGCCGAGATCCGGCACCTCCTCCAGATCGGCCTGGACATCAAGGCCAAGCGCCGGCGGGGCGAGAAGGCCAAGGACCGCCCGCTCGAAGGCAAGGTCCTGGCGATGGTGTTCGACAAGCCGTCCACCCGCACCCGCGTGTCCTTCGACGTGGGCATGCGCGAGCTTGGCGGCGAGACCCTCATGCTCACGGGCAAGGAGATGCAGCTCGGCCGCGGCGAGAGCATCGCCGATACGGCCCGGGTCCTCTCGCGCTACGTGGACGCCATCATGATCCGCACCCTGGACCATGCCATGGTGACGGAGCTGGCCCAGTACGCGTCGATCCCGGTGATCAACGGCCTGACCAAGATGACGCATCCGTGCCAGATCCTGGCCGACATCATGACCTTCGAGGAGCATCGCGGCTCCATCGAAGGCAAGACGGTCGCCTGGACGGGCGATTCCAACAACGTGCTCGCCTCGTGGATCCACGCGGCCGCCCGTCTCGATTTCACCCTGAACATCGCGTCCCCGCCGGAACTTGCTCCCCGTCCCGAGCTTTTGTCCTGGGCGAAACGGGAAGGGGCCAAGATCGGCGTGACCACCGATGCCTTCGAAGCCGCCGGGGGAGCCCATGCGGTCGTCACCGATTGCTGGGTGTCCATGGGCGACGACGACGAGTTCCGCCGCCAGAACCTGCTGAAGCCCTATCAGGTCAACGGCAGGCTCATGGGCGTGGCCGAGAAGGACGCGATCTTCATGCATTGCCTGCCCGCCCATCGCGGCGAGGAGGTGACGGATGAGGTCATGGACGGTCCGCAATCCGTGGTCTTCGACGAGGCCGAGAACCGGCTTCACGCACAAAAAGGCATCCTGGCATGGTGCCTCGGAGCAGCAAGCGCATGAGTTCAGCCCCGCTCGAAGGAAACGATGACGTCGTCCTGCCTTTCGCCGTCGAGCCTCTCGACGTACGCGGGCGCGTGGTGCGTCTCGGGGCCTCCATCGACACGATCCTGGCCCGCCACGGCTATCCCGATCTGGTGGCCCGCGTCATCGGCGAGGCGGCTGCCCTGACGGCCATGCTCGGAGCATCCCTCAAGCTCGAGGGACGCTTCCAGTTGCAGACCAAGACGGACGGCATCATCGACATGGTGGTGGTGGACTTCAACGCCCCGGACCGCCTGCGCGCCACGGCCCGCTTCGACAAGGACAGGCTCGAGGCTCTTGGTGGCGCATCGCCCGGAAGCGGCGAACTCCTTGGCTCCGGCTACCTCGCCATGACCATCGATCAGGGCTCCGAGCGCAGCCGCTATCAGGGTGTCGTCGCGCTCGACGGTCAGGGGTTCGAGGAGGCGGCCCACCAGTATTTCCGCCAGTCCGAGCAGATCCCGACCCAGGTGCGCCTGGCCGTGGCCGAGCAGTTCGAGAACGGCCGCCACACCTATCGCGCCGGCGGGCTGATGATCCAGTTCCTGCCGTCATCCCCGGACCGTCTGCGGCAGGCCGACCTGCATCCCGGAGACATCCCCGAGGGTCATCCGTCGAACGATCTGGCAGCGCCTTCGGAAGACGATGCCTGGCTCGAAGCCAAATCCCTGGTCGGCACGGTCGAGGACCATGAACTGGTCGATCCGACCGTGTCCAGCGAGACGCTGCTCTACCGCCTGTTCCATGAGCGGGGCGTGCGCGTCTTCGAGGGCCAGCACGTGCATGAGGAATGCACCTGCTCGCACGAGCGCATCATGGGCATGATGCGCCGCTTCTCCCCCGAGGACCGCCGCGACATGGTCGGCGACAACGGCCGCATCGGCATCACCTGCGAGTTCTGCTCGCGCTTCTACGATCTCGATCCGGCCGAGGTCGAAGCGGAGATCGCGAAGTCTGAGGCTTGATGTCGTCTTTCGTCATCACCGGCCTTGTGCCGGTGATCCCGATCGGAGAAGCGCCGCACTCTTCAGATCGGAATGGCCGGGACAGGCCCGGCCATGACGTGAGAGCGCCTCAGGAACTGGCGCAGGTCGCCGCAAGCCGCCGCATGAAGGCGAGCCCGGCCTCGAGCTGGTCGAGCGTGATGTACTCGTCCGGCTGGTGCGCCTGATTGATGGAGCCTGGACCGCAGACGACGGTCGCAATGCCCGCAGCCTGGTAATGACCCGCTTCCGTGCCGAAGGGCACGGTCTGGGTGTGGTTCTTGCCCGCAAGGCGCAGGGCCAGGACTTCCGCGGCCGAGCCCGGATCCGGCGCGAGGCCCGGCACGTCGGCATGCAGGATCGTCTCGATCCGCCCGAACTCGCCGAAGCGGTTGAGGCGCTTCAGGGCGACCTCCTCGACGAACCGGTTGAGGCGATCCGGGATCTCCTGCGGGTCGAGGCTCGGCAGCCCGCGGAACTCCCAGTGGAAGGTGCAGGTCTTCGACAGGATGTTGCGCGCCGTTCCCCCCGAGATCGTGCCCACATGCACTGTCGTGTAGGGCGGGTCGAACCGCCCGCTGGCGTCGCCGCGCTCCATCATGTCGTCGCCGATGCGGTTGAGCTCGGCGATCAGTTCGGCCGCCGTCATCACCGCGCTGGCGCCGAGATACGGCTTCGACGAATGGGCCTCGAAGCCGTGCACCGTGGTGGAAAAGGTGACCACGCTCTTGTGCGCGTCCGCCACCTCCAGCATCGTCGGCTCGCCGACGATCACGGCCTTCGGCATGGGGAGGTCATGTCCGAGCCGACGGATCGTATCGACGACGCCGAGGCAGGTCGTCTCCTCGTCGTAGGAGAGCATGATGTGGATCGGCGTCGTGAGACCGGCGGCCTGGAATTCCGGCACCATCGCGAGCGCCAGCGCGTCGAAGGCCTTCATGTCGACCGCACCACGGCCATAGGCGCGCCCGTTCTCGACCCGGAGCGTGAAGGGATCGGACGTCCAGGCTTGGCCCGTGACCGGCACCACGTCGGTGTGGCCCGACAGCACGATCCCGCCCCGGTCCCGCGGGCCGACCGTCGCGTAGATCGCCGCCTTGTCGCCGGTCTCGTTGGGCACGCGCAGATAGGGCACGTTCCAGCTCTGCAGATAGCTTTCGACGAACGCGATCAAGGGCAGGTTCGAATTGGAGCTGACGGTATCGAATGAGACCAGCTTCGCCAGCATCTCGAGCGGCGTCAGCTGTAGACCGTTGGAAGACATCGGGAACCTCAGTGCAGCACGCGCTTGGTGCGGGGGATATCGAGCGAGAAGGCGGGGATTTCGGCCTCGAAGGTTTCACCGGCGGCGGTTTCCATCAGGTAGGTGCCCTGCATGGTGCCGCTCGGCGTCGGCAGAGGGCAGCCGCTTGTATAGCTGAAGCTCTCCCCGGGACCCAGCACAGGCTCCTCGCCGACCACGCCGGCGCCGCGCACCTCCTGGATCTGACCGTGCTCGTCGGTGATCCGCCAGTGGCGGGCGCGGAGCTGAACGCGCTCCAGGCCCGTGTTGATGATCTCGACCGTATAGGCGAAGAAATAGCGGCCCTGCTCAGGAGAGGATTCTTCCGGCATGTAGCGGGGCGTCACCGTCACAGAGATGCCGCGGGTCACGGCTTTGTACATGAGCTTGCCTCACGCCTGTCGCAGAATTCCATGAGGTTCTGGTACGGCGGCCTTCGGGGCCCGTCAATCGACCGGGTGGGAACGGACCCCGCGTTTTCACCGGGATATCCCCAAGGCGCCGAAAGCCATTGAGAATTCTTCAGCAATCCTTACAGATATTGCCAGGCTCAACATTCAATTGAGGGCAGGCCCCTCGGAAGACGGACATGGTTGCGTTGAAGGACGGGATCCAATCGGCTGATGCCATCATGCGCTTGGCCGGGGCAGGGGCCATCAAACCGGAGACACCCTTCGCGTCCGACCAGGTCCAGCCGGCGAGCCTCGATCTCAGGCTCGGGCGCCGGGCCTACCGGGTGCGCGCCAGCTTCCTGCCGGGGCGCAACCATACGGTCCAGGATCGGCTCGACCAGCTGAGCTTTCACGAGATCGACCTGAGCAACGGGGCGATCCTGGAGACCGGGAGCGTCTATATCGCCGAGCTGCAGGAAGAGCTGGCCCTGCCGGAAGACCTCTCGGCCGCCGCGAACCCCAAAAGCTCGACCGGCCGCATCGACGTGTTCACCCGCGTGATCACCGACCGGAGCCAGGAATTCGACACCATCGGGGCCGGCTATCGCGGCCGCCTCTTCGCCGAGATCTCGCCGCGGACCTTCCCCGTCCTGGTCAGGACCGGCACGCGGCTGTCGCAGCTGCGCCTGCGCAAGGGCGACGTGCGCCTGAGCGATGCCGAGCTCCTGGCCGTCCACGAGCGGGAGCGGGTCGTGACCTCGACCGAGCCGTCGATCCAGGACGGGATCGCCGTCAGCGTGGACCTCGCCGGCTTCGGTCGCGACAACCTCGTCGGCTACCGGGCCAAGCGCCATACGGGCCTTGTCGACGTGGACAAGCCCGGCTCCTGCCGCATCGCGGACTTCTGGGAGCCGCTCTATGCCGATTCCAGCCGGACCCTGATCCTGGATCCCGGCCAGTTCTACATCCTGGCCTCCAAGGAAGCGGTGCATGTGCCGCCGGATTACGCCGCCGAGATGGTGCCCTTCGACCCTCTGGTGGGCGAGTTCCGGGTGCATTACGCGGGCTTCTTCGACCCGGGCTTCGGCCACGCCGAAGCGGGAGGGGAGGGAGCCCGCGCGGTGCTCGAGGTCCGATCCCGCGACGTTCCGTTCATTCTGGAGGACGGTCAGATCGTTGGACGGCTCGTCTATGAGCGCATGGCCGAGCGTCCCAAGGTCCTCTACGGCGCAGGCGCCGGGTCGAACTACCAGGCGCAGGGCCTGAAGCTGTCCAAGCATTTCCGCTGATCTTCGCCGGAACTCCGGCCGACCCCCTTGCCGGATCGGCGCAAGGCCGGATATGAATAGGGGAGCGCGGGCGTAGTTCAGAGGTAGAACGTCAGCTTCCCAAGCTGAATGTCGTGGGTTCGATTCCCATCGCCCGCTCCACCTAAACCATTGGTGGATAAGGCTTTCAACGTTCTGCCGCTGATCTCGCGTTCCCTACGTTCCCCATCGCGTTCCCCAAGGTTTGTTCAGGCCCCGTTCTTCGCGATGTGACGTGAGCCCTGAGGATCCTCCGCTCAGAGCTGGAGTCCGCTGGTTGATCGATGCCCGTTGTTGGCGGTCAGAGCAACTGGAAGAGCCACTCCTTCCGATTGCAGTCCACGGGGGGCAATGATGGTATCCAGCTCCCGCGTGACCCGCAGGCCTGAGAGCGAGGGATCGGCCACGAGCCCGAGGCACTCGCGGGTCAAGTCATCAACCCCCGCCAGAACACGACAGCGGCGCCCATCGGCAAAGGCATCGCTGAGGAAATCTAGCACTACTTTGGCAGGCATGAGGAACCCCGCGAGGCCTGTCGACGTCTTCCTTGAAGGATCATCCGCGGGAGGTTGTCATGAGCACCTCAGTGGCGTGGGAGCACGAACTCCAGTCCTGGCTTGAACC
>NZ_JAMXFI010000188.1:6424-15617 GCF_025460875.1 Microvirga yunnanensis | reverse complement strand
AGGCCGCCGTGGTGGGCTACCCGCACGACATCAAGGGCCAGGGCATCTACGCCTACGTGACCCTGATGGCCGGCGAGGAGCCGTCCGAGGAGCTGCGCAAGGAGCTCGTCGCCTGGGTGCGCAAGGAGATCGGCCCGATCGCCTCGCCCGACCTGATCCAGTTCGCCCCCGGCCTGCCCAAGACCCGCTCGGGCAAGATCATGCGCCGCATCCTGCGCAAGATCGCCGAGGACGAGTTCGGCGCGCTCGGCGACACCTCGACCCTGGCCGACCCGGCCGTGGTGGACGACCTGATCACCAACCGGCAGAACAAGCGCACCCAGGCCGCCTGAGCCTCGCGGACATCATGGCCGGGCAAATGTCCCGGCCATGGTTCTCGCGGGATGCGCGCAGCGTGCCGGAGCGCACAGCTTGGCGGCAGCAGGGCGGTTGAGCTCACTCCGCTCCGGGCATAGGCTTCGGGCTCGTTCTTCCGGAGCCCATGCGATGTCGGAGCCCATGCGATGTCCTTGAAGCGCCTGTTCACCGATCACCCGGATTCCGTCGGCGAGAGCTATTTCGAGCACATGCACGTCGCGCTCAGCTTCGCCGGCCCCCTGCTCGCGGCGGGCCTCGCGGCGCTCGTCCACGCCTTTCTGCCGTTCCTGTTCCTCACCACGGCGAGCCGCATCGTGAAGAGGCTGCACGCCCGGATGATGAACCGCCATGCGCTTCCGGGACCGCACGAGGCGCGCGAGCGCATGCTGGCCTGGGACCCGGTGATCTGAACCGCATAGGCGCATCGCCGCTGGAACCTTGAGCATTCCTCCTGCGTCTCTTCTTCAGGCAAGCGTTGCAGGAGGAGTTCAGTCATGGGTGCGCGCGCAGCGGTGGCCCTCGCCGTGATGGCCGGCGCGGTCATCGGAGCATCCGATCTGCGGGCCCGCGAGGTCGTGCCCTTCGAGGGCCGCGTCTCGCCCGGGACCGTCGTGATCAAAACGGCCGAGCGGAAGCTCTACTACGTGCGCGGCGACGGCACGGCCCTGCGCTACCGGGTGGCCGTGGGCCGGCCCGGCAAGCAATGGTTCGGCGAGGCCAGGATCGACGGCAAATACGTCCGCCCCGCCTGGTCGCCCCCGGACGAGGTCAAGCGCGACAATCCCCGCCTGCCCGACGTGATCCCCGGCGGGGCGCCCAACAATCCCATGGGAGCCAGGGCCCTCACTCTCGACCTCGACGAATACGCCATCCACGGCACCAACCGCCCGGGCTCCATCGGCACCTACGCGTCCTACGGGTGCATCCGCATGCTCAACGAGGACATCGTCGATCTCTACGACCAGGTGAGCGTCGGCACGCGGGTGGTGGTGACCCCGTAGCCGCACGTCATCACCGGCCTCGTGCCGGTGATCCCGATCGGCGAAGCGCGGCGCTTGTCCGCATCGGGATGGCCGGGACAGGGAAGCTCACCCGCTCCATCCGGCGTACAGATCCGCCCGGCTCGACGGCAGGCCCGACGGTCCCCGGGTGCGCTTGGAGGCCAGCGTCTGGTTCACCCCGATGACGCCGCGCTCGAAGCCCAGGGACACGCCCGCCAGATAGAGCAGCCAGGCGCGGGTCTTCTCGGCCCCGACCTCGGCCTCGGCCTCGTCGCGGCGCGCGTTCAGGTTCTCCCACCACAGGCGCGTGGTGCGCTGGTAATGCTCGCGCCAGGCCTCCACGTCGTGCACCTCGAAGCCGAAGCGCTCGAGATTCGCCACCGACATGCCGAGATGGTCGAGCTCCGCGCCGGGAAAGATGTAGCGCATGACGGCCTTGGCCTCGGGCCGCAGGCGGCCGAACGCCTTGTCGGAGCGCTTCGCCCGCCGGGCGATGGTATGATGGAGATAGAGCCCGCGCGGCCGCAGCAGCCGGTGGACGGTCTGGAAATAGACCGGGTGGTTGGCGATGCCCACATGCTCGAACATGCCGATGGACGAGATCTTGTCGAACTCGCCCTCCATCTGGGTGAAGTCCTTGAGCACGACCTCGACCCGGTCCTGCAGGCCGAGCCGGGCGATCTTCTCCCGGGCCAGCGCCGCCTGCTCCTCGGCGAGCGTCACGCCGGTGGCCTTCACGCCGTAATGCTGCGCCGCGTGGCAGATGAGGGCGCCCCAGCCGCAGCCGATGTCGAGCAGGCGCTCGCCGGGTCTGAGCCTGAGCTTGCGGCAGATCATGTCCAGCTTGTCCCGCTGCGCGCGGGCGAGATCGTCGTGCCAGTCCGGCTGAAAGTACGCGCAGGTATAGACCATCTCCGGATCGAGGAAGAGCCGGTAGAAGCTGTTCGACACGTCGTAGTGATAGGCGATGTTGGCCTTGTTGGTGGAGGGCTTGCCGTCGCGCGCGCCGGTGTCCTCGGCCGGGCGGACCAGGGGGCGCGGCATGTCGGCGGGCGCGCGCAGGAAGTGATAGGCGACCTTCAGGGCCTTCAGCTTGTTCACCGCCTTCAGGCGCCGGCCCACCTTCTGCGGGCGCTGGGCGGCGAGGTCGAAGATCGTGCCGTTCTTGAGGTCGAGCAGCCCGGCCACGTAGGCGTTGAGCGCCGTGTCGAGATTCGGCCGGCGCAGCAGGGCCGCCACGACGCTCTCGCGCCGGATGACGAGCCGCATGGCGTAGGACGGCAGGTCCGCCGGGATCGTGGAGCCGTCCCACAACTCGAACCCGAACGGGAGCTCGAGCGCGCGGTGCGCGTCGCCCAACAGATCCCGGAACATCTCCAGTCGCGCCGTCTCGCCAGCCCCAGCCATGAGCCTTCCCCTTTTCGGGCAAGGTAGCGGCAGGCAGGCCGGCGAACAACCGGGCTTTCGCGGGCCGGCTCCCCTCGCCGGTCAGCTCGTCAGACCGGACAGGTGCCCTAGCTTTTCGGGGTTCCGCACGATGTAGACCCCGACGATGCGGCCGTCCGCGATGTCGAGGCTCGTGGTCTGCACCAGGCCGTCCGGCTCGAGGGTGACGATGCCGGGCAATCCGTTGATCAGCCCCTTGTAGAGGATCGGCGGCCATTCGCCCCCGGTCTTGCGGGCGATGCCCAGGAACAGCCCCGCCACCCGGCGCAGGCCGAAGAGCGGGTTGAGGGCCGCGTTGCGGATGCCGCCGCCATCCGTGTAGGCCACCACGTTCTCGGCCAGGAGGTTGCGCAGGGCCGTCACGTCGCCGCTGCGGGAGGCGGCGAAGAACGCGTCTGTCATGCGCTCGCCCTCCTCCCGGTCGATGGCGTAGCGCGGCTTCTCGGCCCGCACGTTCTTCCTGGCGCGGGCGGCGAGCTGGCGGCAGGCGGCGGGATCCCGGTCGAGGGTGGCGGCGACCTCGTCGAAGCCGAGCCCGAACACGTCGTGCAGGAGGAAGGCCGCGCGCTCCAGGGGCGATAGCCGCTCCAGGGCCATCATGAGGGTGAGCGACAGGTCCTCGCTCATGGCGTCCTCATGGTCCTGGTCCAGAACCGGCTCGGGCAGCCAGGGCCCGATATAGGTCTCGCGCTTCACCCGGGCCGACTTGAGGATGTCGAGGCACAGGCGCGTCACCGTCTTCGACAGGAAGGCCCCGGGATCGCGCACGGCCGCGCGGTCCGTCTGGTGCCAGCGGAGATAGGCCTCCTGCACCACGTCCTCGGCCTCCGCGATGGAGCCGAGCATCCGGTAGGCGAGACGGACCAGCCCCGGCCGGAGGGGCTGGAACTGGTCCGCCGCGTCACCCTCAGGCGGCCGCACGGCCCGCCTCGACCGGATGCACGGACCGGAACCCGATGGCGAGCCGGTTCCAGGCGTTGATGGCGCCGATCAGCAGGGTCAGGTTGACCTGCTCGGCCGGGGTGAAGTGCCGGCTCAGCTCCTCGTAATCCGCGTCGGGCGCATGGGTCTCGGCCACCAGCGTCAGGGCCTCGGTCCAGGCCAGCGCGGCGCGCTCGCGGTCGCTGTAGAGGGGCGATTCGCGCCAAGCGCTGAGGAGATAGAGCCGCTCCTCGGTCTCGCCGGCCGCGCGGGCGTCCTTGGTGTGCATGTGGATGCAATAGGCGCAGCCGTTGATCTGCGAGGCGCGGGTCTTCACCAGCTCGATCAGGCTGTGCTCCAGGCCGCTGTTCTTGAGAGTCTTTTCCAGCTCGATCATCGGCTTCAGGGCGCCGGGAGCGACGTCATAGGGGATCAACCGGGCTTTCATCGTCTGGTCCTTCATCTGTCGGGTTGCTGACCAGGATAAGACGAGACGATCATGCCCGATGTGACATGGGGCCCGAAATTTTTTCCGCTCCGCGTTCGCAGCACCGTCAGAAGCCCAGGAACAGAACGTCGAGCGCCCGCTTGATCGCGTCCTGATCGGACACGAGCGAACCCGCCGGGCGCTGCAGCTCGCGGACCGGAACGGATGCCAGGAGCGGGATCATCACGATGAATTCCCGTCCGCCGAGGCGGGCCGACGGGGTCGGTTCGGTGAGGGCCGGTGCTTCGCTCCGCAGAAAGAGCGAAGCCACGATGCGGGTCGCGATCGGCTCCAGGATGCCGGATTGCAGATCGACGACGAGCCGGCCCGATCATCCGACGCCGGCATAGACGTCGAATTGACTCATCAGAACTGCCGGAACTCGTCCAGGGGTAGCCCGCCCCGTTCGACCATCCGGTTGTAGGCCTCGATGGCGTCCTCGTTGTCCTCGAGCCAGCGAGCCTGCCGGGCCTGAGCCACCGAGCGGGCCAATCCGCTTTCGCAGGCCTGCGAGACATTGATGTTCAAGGCCTTAGCCTCGGCCACAAGCTCGACCGGAAGGGTGACATAGGTCGGCCGTCGGTCCCGGGCGGCTCTCACAGGCTTGGACATGGCGGCATTTCCGGCAATCATATGGGCATACGACATGTGCATGCGCCATGGCAGTAAAGCCAGGTGCCGCCAACCGCCTCCTCGCCGGGCCGGGACCACGTCGGCTCAGAAATCGCTCGCCAGGCCCTTCACCTCCCAGTCCTCGTAGCGGACGGGCTCGAGGCCGCCGCGGCCCTGGAGTTCCTTCTGCTTGGCGATCTCGGCCGCGCGGGCGTCGATGTCGAGGCGCCGCTGCGCGGCCTCTTCGAGCGCTCGCCGGGCGGCCGCGGACAGGGTCTTGCCGGGGGCTGCGCCCTTGATGGGATCGGTCGGTGGTGTCTGATCGTTCGTGCTCATGGGGGCCTTATGCCAGATTTCCGCTCCCGTTGGGAGGACACTGTGGATGCTCCCGCCGACCCTCTCCCGTCGTCGGGACAGGCCCGGCCATGACGGGGGAGGGCTTCACCACGGGAAAGGTCAGCCCGGGAGTGGGACTTCGAGGGCGGAGCCTTGGGAGCGAGCTGAACCGTTCCCACATAGGGGTCAGCGGATGCGATGTCGTTGACCACGAGGTGGAGACCCCGATGAACACCGTCAAGACCGGAATGCTGCTGGCGGGCCTGATGGCCCTGTTCGGCGTTGTCGGCTATTTCCTCGGCGGCGGGACCGGCATGATGATTGCCCTCGGCCTCGGCCTCGCGACCAACCTGTTCGCCTACTGGAACTCGGACCGGCTGGCGCTCGCGGCCCATTATGCGGTCGAGGTGGACGAGCGCACCGCGCCCGAGCTCGTGCACATGGTGCGCGGCCTCGCCCAGCGTGCCGGGCTCCCCATGCCGCGGGTCTATCTCATCGACAATCCGCAGCCCAACGCCTTCGCGACCGGACGCAACCCGGAGAATGCCGCGGTGGCCGCCACCACGGGCCTTCTGCACATGCTGTCGCCCGACGAGGTGGCGGGCGTGATGGCGCACGAGCTCGCCCATATCAGGAACCGCGACACGCTCATCATGACCGTGAGCGCCACCATCGCGGGCGCCATCGCGACGCTGGCGCAGTTCGGCTTTCTCTTCGGCGGCCGGGGCGACGAGCGGCCGAACCCGATCGTGATGCTGGCGACCGCCCTGCTCGCCCCGATCGCCGCCATGATCATCCAGATGGCGATCAGCCGTTCGCGGGAATACGACGCCGACCGGATGGGTGCTGAGATCTGCGGCCAGCCGCTTGCGCTCGCCTCGGCGCTCGCGCGCATCGCGGGCGGCGTGGCGCACATTCCCAACCCGGATGCGGAGCGGCGACCCGCGACCGCCTCGCTCTTCATCGTCAACCCGCTGTCGGGTCAGGGCGTGGACAACCTGTTCTCGACCCATCCCGCGACGGAAAACCGGATTGCGGCCCTACAGGCTTTGGCCCAGGAGATGGGAGCGTCGGCGCAGCCCGGCTTCGTCGCGCAAAGTTCATCGAGTCCCTGGGGTTCAGTCGGGGGTTCAAGCACAGGCTCGAGCGGCACCCGCCGGGGGCCATGGGGCTAGAGCATCGGACCCAAAAGTGGACCCACTTTTGGGATCGGATCCGATGCTCACTCCTTGAAGTGGCGCATCGTTCGGGGCGCTAGATTACCCAGGGGATAGGATTTTGACTCAATCGGACGAACAGGCGGGCCTCGGGCCGCGCCGCCTCGCCTGGCAGGCGGTGACGGAGACCCTGAAGCGGCGCGTGCCGCTCGACGACGTGATGGAGGAGCTTTTTCAGACGGAGAAGCTCACATCCCGCGACGAGGCCCTCGCCCGCGCCATCGCGATCGTGACCTTCCGGCGCCTCGGGACGCTCGGCCACGCCCTGCGCGAGCGGCTCAACAAGCCGCCCAAGGACGAGCGCCTGATGCATCTTCTCGCCGTCGGGGCCGCGCAGATCCTGTTCCTCGACGTGCCCGACCATGCCGCGGTCGACAGCGCGGTCACGATCGCTCAGGGCGATCCCAAGCTCCATCACGCGGGCGGCTTCATCAACGCGGTCCTGCGCCGCGTCGCCCGCGAGCGCGATCAGATCCTCGGCCAGGACGATCCCTGGCTCGACACGCCGACCTGGCTCGAGGAACGCTGGATCGCGCAATACGGCGAGCCGCTCGCCACGCGGATCGCGCAGGCGCACCGGTCGCTGGCCTCCGTGGACCTGACCGTGAAGAGCGACCCGCAGGCCTGGGCCGAACGCCTGGGCGGCGTGCTCCTGCCCACCGGCAGCATTCGGCTGAAGGAGCGCACCGCCATCCGCGACCTCCCCGGCTTCGAGGCCGGCGAATGGTGGGTGCAGGATGCCGCCGCCGCCCTGCCGGCCCGCCTGTTGCAGCCGAAGCCCGGCGAGCGCATTGCCGACCTCTGCGCCGCCCCCGGGGGCAAGACCGCGCAATTGGCCGCCGCCGGGGCCGAGGTGCTCGCGGTCGACCGCTCGGCCAAGCGCCTGGCGCGGCTCGAGGAGAACCTCGCCCGCCTGCATCTGACGGCGGAGACCCGGGCCATCGATGCCGAAAAGCTCACGGCGGGCCCCTTCGATGCCATCCTGCTCGATGCGCCCTGCTCGGCCACGGGCACCATCCGCCGCCACCCGGACGTGGCCTGGACCAAGAGCCAGGAGGACATCCGCAAGCTCTCGGGACTCCAGAGCCGCCTGCTCGACAAGGCGGCGGCGCTCCTGAAGCCCGGCGGGCGGCTGGTCTACTGCACCTGCTCGCTGGAAGCCGAGGAAGGCGAGCGGCAGGCGGAAGGCTTTCTCGCCCGCCACCCGGACTTCGCTCGCAGCCCCGTGACGCCGGACGAGATCGGGGGCCTCGCCGAATGCCTCACGCCCGCGGGCGACCTGCGCACCCTGCCGAGCCAGCTGGCGCTCTCCGAGCACGACCGCAGCGGCCTCGACGGCTTCTTTGTCGCACGGTTTGTGCACAGGGGTTCGTGAACAGGGTGAACGATCTCTTACCGGGTGTTAACCAGTCAGCAGGAACTCCTCACCTAAGTTGGCGGTGATTCAAGCAGCATGAGAGGAGCGCCACGGGTGGATTTCGGGCCGGATCGCTGGCGTGTGTACAGGCTTGCCGCTCGCGAGGCCGGCCGCGCCATGCGCGAAAGCACGGTCTGGAGCCTGTCCAGGCTCTCCAGCGCGCCGGTGCCCACGCGCCTGCTCTTCGCCCCGCAGGATCTGCGCACGGCGGATCCCACCATCGCGACCGACATCTATTCCGGCTTCTTCGCCTTTTCCGGCCGCGCCATCACGACCGGCGGGCGCTCGCCCTTCGCGTTCGCACCGCCGAGCCGCGCCTGGGCCGAGGCCCTCTACGGGTTCGGCTGGCTGCGTCACTTGAGGGCGGCCGGCACGGCGCTCGCCCAGGCCAATGCCCGCTCCCTGGTGGACGAGTTCGTCACCTCCAAGCTCGGCGACCGGCGCATCGCCTGCAGCACCGAGATCACGGCGCGCCGGCTCATGTCCTTCATCAGCCAGTCGCCCCTGATCCTGGAGGGCGCCGACCATGCCTTCTACCAGCGCTTCCTCAAGATCATCGGCCAGCACGTGCGCACCCTGGAGCGCCAGGTCCGTTCCGGCGCCCTGCCCTATCAGCAGCTCATGGCCGGCATCGCGCTCTGCTATGCGGGCCTGTGCTGCGAGGGCCTCGACCGGAACCTGAGGCGCGCGAGCCGCCTGCTCGCCCGCGAGCTCGAACGCCAGATCCTGGCCGACGGCGGCCATGCGAGCCGCAACCCGCGCATCATGGTCGATCTCCTGTTCGACCTCCTGCCCCTGCGCCAGATGTTCGCCAGCCGCGAGGTCGACACGCCCGACGCGCTGCTCCACGCCGTCGACCGCCTGCTGCCGATGGTGCGCCTGTTCCGGCACGGGGACGGCACCCTGTCCCATTTCAACGGCATGGGCGTGACCGCCGCCGATCACCTGGCGACGCTGCTCACCTACGACGACATGCGCAGCCAGCCGATCCACCACGCGCCCCATTCGGGCTACGAGCGCCTGGAGGCCGGGCGCTCGCTCCTCGTCGCCGACGTGGGCGCGCCGCCGCCGCGGCCCCTGTCCCAGGATGCGGCGGCCGGCTGCCTGTCCTTCGAGTTCTCGAGCGCCGCGCAGCGCATCGTGGTCAATTGCGGCACGCCCACCATCGCCGGCCCGGCGATCATCCAGGCCGCGCGCTCCACGGTGGCCCATTCCACCGCGTCCATCGACGACGTGTCGTCCTGCCAGATCGTCGACAAGAAGGGCAACTGGCTGCAGCGCCGGATCTCCGCCTGGGTCCTGCGCCGCATGGGCCCGGTGGTCATCAGCGCGCCGGAGCGCGTGACGGCGGAGCGCAGCGAGCGCGAGCACGTCCAGCTCCTCGCGGCCAGCCACGACG
>NZ_JAMXFI010000188.1:0-6414 GCF_025460875.1 Microvirga yunnanensis | reverse complement strand
GTACAAGGCCCGCTTCGGCATCACCCACGAGCGGCGCTGGCAGCTCGCTCCCAAAGGCAACGTGCTGGAGGGCGAGGACAGCTTCTTCAGCGACGGCGGCCGGGCCGGAACCGTGCAGGCGGTCATCCGCTTCCATCTGGCGCCCGGCATCCGGGCGAGCCGCGCACAGGGCGGCCGGGTGGTGATGCTGGTCCTGCCCAACCGGGAGGCCTGGCAGTTCTCGGCCGCGCCGGTCGAGGCGGAGCTCGAGGACAGCGTGTTCCTGGCCACCCCCGAGGGCATGCGGCGCACGGAGCAGATCGTGCTCACGGTCCGTCCAGCCGAGACGCCCACCGTGCGCTGGCGCTTCGAGCGCCTCGCCCGCACCTTCAGCCCCGGCGAGCCCCAGGATCAGGCCCCGGAGCTGATCTGACCCGTCACTCGTTCGCCTCCGGCGGCAGGAAGTCGACGTCGTGCGCGGCGGAGAGCTCCAGCACGCGCGGGATGTCGGTCTGGTCGTGCAGGGCGTCGAACAGGTCTTCCAACCGGCCCGCAGGCGAAACCCAGAACAGGGCGCGGGCCGGCGCATCCGACTTGTTGAAATAACCGTGCGGGACCCCCCGGGGCATGCGCACGAGGTCGCCCGCCCGCGCCTTGCTTCAGACCCCGTCGAGCTTCAGATCGAGCTCGCCCTCGAGCATCAGGATGAACTCGTCCTGCCCGGGATGGATGTGGACGGGCACGTATTGCCCCGGCTCGCTGTTGGTCTCGAATGCGAACGAGGAGACGCAGGAGGCCTTCGGGACATAGCGCTGGCCCAGGATGTTCCACGCCTTCCCCCGGTAGCCTTCGCCGGCCCGCGTGATGCCCTTGTCGAGTTCGCTCATGGCTGCCCTCCGCGTCTGCGCTGGCGTTTTCGCCGGGCAGCATGGCGGGAGCCAGTCTGAGCGGGCAAATGGTCAAAGGAGGTAAGGGCAGGCTGATGGACGCGGCGCCGCCCGCGCTCCCCCGAAGGAGCAGTGATGCCGCGGCGCGCCGGTCTGCTCGCGCATCGTGCGGACCTTGAGGGCCACGATGAACGATGCGCCGCTCAAGGATGTGAGCATCGGATCCGATCCCAAAAGTGGGTCCACTCTTGGGCTCGATGCGCTAGGATGGCGCGGCGTTGCGTTCGATGTCCCCGACGAGCCCGGGAGCGAAGCATGTCGTCCAAGTTCCATGCGAGAAGCGCCGTCTCCTACGACCAGCTCATGGGCCGCTGGAGCCGGAGACTGGCGAAACCCTTTCTCGCCTTCGCCGGGCTCGATGCGGGCGAGCGGGTGCTCGATGTCGGGTGCGGCACGGGCAGCCTGACCTTCACGATCCCTCAGGTGGCCGAGATCGCCCGCATCGACGGGATCGACTTCTCCGAGACCTATGTGGAAGCCGCGCGGGCGCGCAACACCGATCCCAGGATCGTCATCGCGCGCGGCGACGTTTGTGCGCTTCCTTTCGAGGATCGTGCGTTCGACAGGACCCTGGCGCTGCTCGTGCTCCATTTCGTGCCTGAATCGGAACAGGCCCTGCGCGAGATGAGCCGCGTGACGAAGCCCGGCGGAGTGGTGGCGGCGGCCGTGTGGGACAGCTATGGCGGCATGCCCTACCAGCGCATGTTCTGGGACACGGCCGCGGCGCTCGATCCCTCCGCCGCGTCCCACAGGCGCGAGAGCTATTACAAGCCCCTGACCCGGTCCGGCGAGATGCGGGCGCTGTGGACCCGGGTCGGCCTTGCCGACGTCGCCGAGATTCCGCTGATGATCCGCATGGACTATTCCGACTTCGGGGATTTCTGGAAGCCCTATGCCGCGGGA
This sequence comes from Microvirga yunnanensis, assembly GCF_025460875.1. NCBI lineage: Bacteria > Pseudomonadati > Pseudomonadota > Alphaproteobacteria > Hyphomicrobiales > Methylobacteriaceae > Microvirga > Microvirga yunnanensis. The sequence goes on along the minus strand of NZ_JAMXFI010000188.1, from coordinate 4,585 downwards.
GAGGGCCCGCTCGGGACATACGTGACCGGGCTCGACGACAGGGCTCGATCGGCGTTCGAGCGGGCCCTGCGCGCCGCCTACGAGGCAGGCGAACCGGACGGACCGCGCTCCTTCGCGGCGGTGGCCTGGGCCTGTCGCGGCACCGTGCCCGGAGGATGGCACCGACGCTGAGAACCCGCCATACCGGTCGGGCAATCTTCCCCTGCGGTCGCGACAGGTTCCCATCCCGGGCCTCCCGTGGTATCGCGCCCGCATCTCTTCCCTTGAATGGAGCGGCCGCCATGCCGAGCGACCTGAAGCGCGTCTCCCGCGCTCTGCTTTCCGTATCCGACAAGTCGGGTCTCGTGGACTTCGCCCGCGCGCTCTCCGGGCGCGGCGTCGAGCTGGTGTCCACGGGCGGCACGCACAGGGCCCTGAGCGAGGCGGGCCTGCCCGTGAAGGACGTGAGCGAGCTCACGGGCTTTCCGGAGATGATGGACGGGCGCGTGAAGACACTGCATCCCGCCGTGCATGGCGGCCTGCTCGGGATCCGCGAGAACCCCGAGCACCAGGCGGCCATGCTGGCGCATGGGATCCGGCCCATCGACCTGCTGGTGGTGAACCTCTATCCGTTCGAGGCGACCGTGAAGGCCGGCAAGCCCTATGACGACTGCATCGAGAACATCGACATCGGCGGGCCGGCCATGATCCGTGCGGCCGCCAAGAACCACGGCGACGTGGCCGTGGTGGTCGACGGCGCCGACTACGCGGCCGTCCTGGAAGACCTGGCCCAGAACGACGGCTCGGTGACGCTCGCCCTGCGCCGGCGCCTCGCCCAGAAGGCCTATGCCCGCACGGCCGCCTACGACGCGGCGATCTCCAACTGGTTCGCCGGCGAGATCGGCGAGGAGACCCCGCCCGTTCGGGCCCTGGGCGGTGCCATCGCCGAGGTGATGCGCTACGGCGAGAACCCGCACCAGAGCGCGGCCTTCTACCGCACGCCGGAGAGCCGCCCGGGCGTCGCCACCGCCCGCCAGGTGCAGGGCAAGCAGCTCTCCTACAACAACATCAACGACACGGACGCGGCCTACGAGGCCGTGGCGGAGTTCGCGCCCGAACGCTCCGCCGCCATCGTGATCGTCAAGCACGCCAACCCGTGCGGCGTCGCCGAGGGCGCCACGCTCCGCGAGGCCTACGAGAAGGCCCTGCGCTGCGACCCGGTCTCGGCCTTCGGGGGCATCGTGGCCATGAACCGGCCCCTCGACGCGGAAGCCGCGAAGGCCATCACCGAGATCTTCACCGAGGTGATCATCGCGCCCGACGCCACCGAGGAGGCGATCGCCATCGTGGCGGCCAAGAAGAACCTGCGCCTGCTCCTGGCCGGCGCCCTGCCCGATCCGCGGGCGGAGGGCCTGACCCTGCGCACGGTGGCGGGCGGCTTCCTGGCCCAGAACCGCGACAACGCGGTGGTCGACGCCATGGACCTGAAGGTGGTGACGAGGCGCGCGCCCACGGACCGGGAGCTGGAGGACCTGCGCTTCGCCTTCCGGGTCGCCAAGCACGTGAAGTCGAACGCCATCGTGTACGCGAAGGATCTCGCGACGGTCGGCATCGGGGCCGGCCAGATGAGCCGGGTCGATTCCTCCCGCATCGCCGCCTGGAAGGCCGCCGAGGCCGCGAAGGCCGCGAACCTGCCCGAGACCCTCGCCCGCGGCTCCGTGGTGGCCTCCGACGCCTTCTTCCCCTTCGCGGACGGCCTGCTCGCGGCTGCGGAGGCCGGCGCCACCGCGGTGATCCAGCCCGGCGGCTCCATGCGCGACGACGAGGTGATCAAGGCCGCCGACGAGGCGGGCCTGGCCATGGTGTTCACAGGACACCGGCATTTCCGGCACTGAGACCGGCCGTCACGGATCGTCTCCGCCACCCGCTCGTCATGGCCGGGCTCGTCCCGGCCATCCCGATGATGTGAAGCGCCGCACCTCTCCGATCGGGATCATCGGCACAAGGCCGGTGATGACACGAGGTGCCGCTCCCGAGGACGATGACATTTCTCATCTCTCTTCCCATCTCAAGCGGAGCAGAGGGAGACGCTCATGATCATCACCACCACGCCGTCCATCGAAGGCCGCCGCATCGGGTCCTACCGCGGCATCGTGTCGGGCGAGGCGATCCTCGGCGCCAACGTGTTCCGCGATTTCTTCGCCTCGATCCGCGACGTGGTCGGCGGACGGGCGGGCTCCTACGAGCGCGTGCTGCGCGACGGGCGCGACACGGCCCTGCAGGAGATGATCGAGGAGGCCGAGCGCCTCGGCGCCCATGCGATCGTCGGCGTGCACCTCGATTACGGGGCGCTGGGCAAGAACGAGGGCATGATGATGGTGTCGGTCAGCGGCACGGCCGTGACCCTGGACTGACCGGCGCTCACACGCGCTTCACGCCGCTCAGGAGCCAGAACCCGGCGAGCAGGAACAGGATCAGCACCGCCGGCCCCGCGGCCTGCGACTGGAAGACCGCTGTCGCGACCGCGACGGCGAGCGGGGCCAGGAACGACGTGACCTTGCCGGACAGGGCGAGCAGGCCGAAATAGCGGCCCGCCTCGTGGGCCGGCACGAGCCGCGCCAGCAGGCTGCGCGAGGAGGCCTGGAGCGGCCCGGCCACGGCCCCGATGACGAGGCCGAGCCCCACGAACAGCTTTTCGGGCGCCGAGCCGTAGAGGCCGTCGTCCGGGCCGGGCGGTGCCGTCGGGATCGCGAACAGGATGTGGTCGCGCCCGAGCGATAGCACGCCGACGCACACGAGGGCCAGGACGAGGATCGCGCCCAGGATCACCGGCTTGGCGCCGATGCGGTCGTCGAGCCTCCCGCCGATCAGGGCGCCGAGGGTGCCCGTGATGGTGAGCAGGATGCCGAAGATGCCGAGCTCGATCGCCTGCCAGCCGAACACGCCCGCCCCGTAGATGCCCCCGAAGGCGAAGAGCGCCACCAGGGCGTCCTGGTAGACCATGTTGGCGATCAGGAACCGGCCGACGCTCTCGTGCCGGCGGGCATCGGCGACGGTGCTCCTCACCTGCTCGATGCCCTGTCGTGCCGCCTCTTTCAGGCCCATCCCCGAGCGCGGGACGTCGGGGGTGAACAGGAAGAGCGGCAGCACGAAGACCAGGAACCACAGGGCCGAGAACGGGCCCGTGATGCGGTCGCCCTCGCGGGTCGCCGGATCGAGGCCGAACAGGGGATCGAGGCCGAAGACCGTCTTCGTCGACACGGGATCGGCCGCCAGGAAGCCGAGCACGATCACGAGGGACACGAGGCCTCCGCAATAGCCCATCGCCCAGCCGGTGCCCGAGAGGCGACCGTAGCGCTCCGGCGGCACGAGATGCGGGATCATGGCGTTGTTGAACACCGCCGCCACCTCCACGGCCACCGTCCCGAAGGCGAAGCCCACGAGCCCGACCGCAATCCCCGAGGGCAGTCCCGGCGCCGCATACCACAGGGCGAAGGACGCGATGAACAGCACGAGCCCGCAGGACGCGATCCAGGGCTTCTTCGGGCCGGTCGCGTCCGCGATGGAGCCGAGCACCGGCGACAGGACGGCGAGCACGAGCCCGGCCGCGGCCGTCGCATAGCCCCACAGGCTCTGGCCGGTCACCGGATCGGGCGCGAGCGCGGAGGCGAAATAGGGCGCGAACACGAAGGTGGTGACGAGGGTGAAGAAGGGCTGGCAGGCCCAGTCGAACAGGAGCCAGCCGAGGATCGCCGACCGGGGGGCCTTCGGTGGGGACGCAAGGGGGTCGAGGTCTCTCACGGGGCTTGTGTTTCCACTCTCTTGCGTCTCGCCCAACTCATCACGCCCAACTCATCACCGGCCTTCGGCCGGTGATCCCGATCGGAAAGGCGTGGCGCTTCACATCATCGGGATGGCCGGGGCGAGCCCGGCCATGACGGAGAAGTCGCACGCGGTGACCATCGTCCCCTTCCACGTGGGGAGAATGTTCAGCCTCAGCTCATCCGCGCGAGGTCGCCGAGCAGGCTTGCCGCCACGGTGATCTTCGACAGGGTCAGGCCCGACGACACGATGCCGTCGACCGCGCTCCGGATGCGGGCGACGTCGGCGCCGCGCTTCTCGCTCCAGGCCCGCACGGCCTCGGCGCCGGACAGGTCCTGCGACGCCACCTCGGCGGTCAGGCCGCGATGGGCATAGGCGATGCTGTCGACGGCCCGGTCGAGGGCGAGACGGTCGAAGTAGTCGCTGACCGCGATGTCCTGGGCGGCCGCGATGAGCGCCCCGAGCCGGAACGACGCCTCGAGGGCGAAGTGGGTGCGGGCGATGTCGTTGACGGGCTTGCCGGTCTTCTGCGCGGTCTGGACGATGTCGGGCGCGGCCACGAGATCGGGCAGCGACGCGATGCGCCGTGCCAGCTCCTCCGGCGCGCCCTCGTCCATCAGCTCCTTCGTGCGCGCCTCCCAGACGGCCTTGGCGTCCGGCGACAGGGTCTCCTGGAGACTGCGCTCCACCTCGGCGATCCCGGCCCTGTAGGTGCCGATGATCTCGTCGAGGGAATGGTTGACGAAGTCCACGTTGCGGATGAACCAGACGATCCGGTTCATCA
>NZ_JAMXFI010000187.1:0-15710 GCF_025460875.1 Microvirga yunnanensis | reverse complement strand
TGACGCTCGCAGCGACAATCAAGAAAGCGCTTGCATCTCTGTCGCGGGGCGACAATCATCATTCCGCCGCGACAGCCAATCGCCCGATCCTGATCGCCGCGCTCTCAATCCAGATCGTCGCGCTATAAGCCGGCCACGATCGCCTCCCGGCCGAGGGCCACGGCAAGGTGCGTCTTGCCGACCCCGGGTGGTCCCAAGAGCAGAACGGCTTCGCCATTGGCAATGAACCGGCCCAGGGCCAGTTCCCTGATCTGGCCCTTGTCGATCGACGGCTGGGCCGCGAAGTCGAATCCTGCCAGGTCGCGCACATAGGGAAAGCGTGCCAGGCCAATGCTCATCTCGATCCGCCGCTCGTCCTTGCGCGCGATCTCCCGTTCGCAGAACAGTCCCAGGGCTTCCCGGATCGTCAACTCCCGCCGCGCGGCCTCATCCACCAGGCTGTCGAGCTGGTCGCGGATGGCCGTCAGCTTGAGCCGGGTGAGCATCGCCATTAGATGGTCGTGCGAAACCTCCATCAGAAGCCTCCCCCGGCTACGGCTTCGTATTCGGCCAGGGGCCGCAGCAACATCCCCGCGGCAGGCTCGGCACGGACCACCTTGCCGCCGAAGCCGGCAACCCCCTCAAAGTGCGCCGGATCGACCAGACGCTGCCGACGTCCCGCTTGCCGGGCATGCACCGCCACCTCCTGGCCGGCATGCCAGATGCGCACGGTCCCGTCCGAGATCACCACCCGGACGGTCGCTCCAATCAGCCGCCATGGCACTGAGTAGGCATTGCCGTCGATCTCAATGGCGCAGTCGGCATGGACCTTGCGCGTGACCTCCCGCAGAATCTGGAAGGATGGAATCCCATCCAGCGGCTTGAGGGCTTGGGCTTCCTGGCGGGCAAAGCGCTCGGCCGGCACCTCCCCGGTGGTGCCGTGCACCCGCTGATCAGCTACCTCGCGCACCCACTGCTCGAGATGAGCCTCCAGAGCAGCGAAACTCTCAAAGGCACGTCCGGCGACCGCGTTCTTCTTCACATAGCCAACGCCGCGTTCGTCCTTGCCCTTGGTCCGGGCCCGGTAGGGAAAGCAGGCTTGCGGCCGGAAGCCCCAATGCCGGGCAAAGGCGCGCAGGCGGGCGTTGAACTCCACTTCCCGCGTTTGAACGTCATGGTGCTGGACCAGGCCACGGTCATTGTCGAACAGGACCTCAGTGGTCACCCCGCCAAAGTGCCGGAAGCTGCTCTCCAGGCCCTCGAACCAGCTCTCCTGGCGCTCGTTGCAGAAGGCACGGACATGCAGGCGGCGCGAATAGCCCAGAGTGGCCACGAACAGAAACACCTTGGTGGAGATCCCGGCAATCAGGACGCGCCGCTCGCCGAAGTCGATCTGCAACTGGTGCCCGGGCGGGGTCTCGAAACGGACCGTGGCGCGCGCCTGTGCCGCCAGCTCACGCCGCAGACCGACGACGGCCCGCTCCACCGTGCGTAGGCTGACGTCAATCCCCTTCTCGGCCACAAGCTCCTGGCGCACCACATCGGCATTGCCGGCATGGCGGTGGAAGCGCTCGGCCAGCCAGTCCTCGAGCCCAGTCAGCGTGCGGCGCCGGACGGGACGCCGGTAGACCCGGTAGCCGCCTTCGGCCAAATAGCGACGAACGGTCATGGGACTGCACCCCAGTTCGCGGGCGATCCGCTTGATGCCCCAACCCAGGGCCTTCAACCGCAGCATCGCCGCCACGTCATCCGGCGTTCGCATCGCCTCTCCCCGCGGGACCTCCGCCCCGGGAGAAGTCTGACATTCCTGTGACCTCATCTCGTCCTCTCAAAAGTAGGCGCGAGGGGTCCAGTTCTTCATGTCGTCAGGGATCTAGTTTTACATGTCGCCCAATACCCCACCACCTTCCGGGTTGCCAAATCCAGCACCGCGGCGAGATACAGCCAGCCCTCGCCCGTGGGAATGTAGGTGATGTCGGCCAGCCAGACCCGGTTCGGCTCAAAGACAGTGAACTTCTGCAGGAGCAGGTTGGGCGCAATCGGCAGCTGATGACGACTGTCGGTCGTGGTCGGCCGGAAGCGCCGGCGCGCCAGGGCACGAATGCCATGCCGGCGCATCAGCCGCTCGACCCGGCCGCGGCTGACCCGATGGCCCTGAGCTCGCAAGGCGGCATGCATCCTCGGGCTGCCATAGCGACCCTGATGCTGATCATGGAGCCGATGCACCTCTTGCAGCAGGCCGCGGTTGGCGCGGACTCTTTGGCTCTCCGGCCGGGATCTCCATGCGTAATAGCCGCTGGGCGAGACCTGGAGCACGCGGCACATGAGCCGCACCGGATAGGCGCAGGCATGTTGCTCGATGAAACGAAACCTCATTTGGGCATCTCCGCGAAGATGCCGATGGCTTTTTTTAACACATCGCGCTCCATGCGCGTGCGATCGAGCTCACGCCGGAGCCGCGCGATCTCTGCCGCCTGATCGGCCGGAGAGGCCATGGGAGAGGCGCTGGGCGATGGGGTTTTGCTACCAGCCCTGGATCGAGGTGGACCACCATTCACAACCGCCCGCCAGTTGCGCAGCATGGAGGGAGAAATCCCCAGCTCCGTTGCGATCTGCATGAGAGGTCGACCGCTGCTCTCCAAAAGTGCAACAGTCTCTCGTTTGAACTCGGGGTAAAGTCCCGTCTCGTCTTCGTCATCAAACACCTTCCAACTCCCGCAGGAGCTTAGCAGAGGTGTCCACCAACGCGAGGGAGGATCAACCTGCTCGGCAAAATCCTTGGTCGTCCGATGTGCCGTCACCTCCACATGGCGCCAGCCCGCCAGCGGCTCAAAGCACAGGAACAGGTTGGCTGTGCCCTGCCGTTGGTACTCATACTCTACTCGTGCAGAGCGGCCGGGAGCCGCCGGTTGGGGAGCACGCTTGTCAGCGCAATTCTCGGACAGCGTCCGTCGGCTGCTGTGCACCCAGCTGAACAGCAACCGCTGCTCGGCAGAGGACATGGCCGACCGGCTGGCCATGCACCGCCGCGCCCTCTGTCCCTGATTGAGGGGCAGGGGCACCAGATGATCGCCAATGAAATCCGGTTTGAAATTGCCCAACGTTTGCTGGAGGAGACCGAGGTGCCGCTTGGAGAGATCGCGTCGACGCCGGGTTGTTCCGGGGCGAGCGCCTTCACTCGCGCCCTCCGGCGCTAGTCGGGCCAGACGCCGAAGGCATGGCACGATTATTTATCTCCGGCGAGGCCCCTCCAGCCGCTGCTAATGGCCTATGTAAGAAACTTTACGGCATTCGGGCATTTTCCCAGTCGGCCAGGAACCGAGGGAGCCAAATCAAACATCCGAAAAGAATATATCGTTGCGGCATAGTCGGCCTGTTCTTCTCAACCTCGTCCGGAAGTTGGCGGAACTCGCTACCCCAGTGGCGCGCCATGCACTTGCCGATCGTAGTGCCGGCCTTCACGTCAAGGGCCTCAAAAAGCGAAGTGGCCCCATGCCGCCGTCATGCGTGCGCTGCTCGGCTTGCCTGGCGCATCGGCAACAGAACCTCGCTGCGGGCGAGCGCCTAGATCTGAGACTTCTCGTCACCACACGGCAACAGCGCATGATCGGGGGATTGAGCAAGAGCCCAACGATGTCTCGCCCCCCTTTTCAACCGGCGCTTGCCTAACATCTCCCCATTACCCAAGCGCAGATGATGTTCATTCCCCGTAAAGACGTCAACCAGACTCAGCGCCGTAGAAGCTGCATCGTTGTCCGTGCCTCCCAGCTTTGGCGTTCGAGTTCCGGCGTGTCATCGGTGTGAGCAGGATAACCTAGACACAGGTAACCGATTAACGTCCAGTGCGAAGGTACCTCCACAATCGTGGCAACGGTGGCAGGATCCAGGATGGATACCCACCCGACTCCAATCCCTTCGGCTCGCGCCGCCAGCCATAGGGTATGGCTGGCCATCACTACCGAATACTGTAAAGTCTCCGGCATGGTGCGCTGGCCCAGGCCATGACCTCGCAGCGTGGTGCCCTCGGAAAATACGGCCAGATGAACCGGCGCCTCCCGCAACCCGGCCAGCTTGAGTCTGGCATAAGTCTGAGCCCGCTCCACAGGTTCATTCATCAAGGCCTGCGCGTTGCAAACCTCGAAATTCTGGACGATGGCGGCCCGCCGCTGCGGATCCTCAACGAGAACGAAGCGCCAAGGCTGGCTCAGGCCCACCGAAGGTGCGAGATGAGCCAGTTCAAGCAGATACGTGAGCACGTCTGGCGAGACCGGAGTTGACCGGAAGTGACGAACATCCCGGCGCCAGACAAACAGCTCGCGAAGCTGATGGCGGAACTCCTGCGTAAAGTCAGGGGTAAACTGTGAATGTTCGGCTTTCATACAGGCTCTTTGGATTATGGAGTTGCTTCAGTCGTTGAGGCGTTTTTCTGTCTGTCCGGTCAGCCTTTTGTGCGCATCTCGCGGATCGTGAGCAGCCGTTTCACGCGATGGTGAGCGGTCGCGTCGGCCGACGTGGTGATGGAGTCAGGAGTTTTGGCTGCCGTCAAGAGGACGGCTCTGGCGTTCTGCTTTCTCATGCTTTCTCCGGTGAGTTGAAGGCGGTGGGCGTTGTGGACAAGACGATCCAAAATGGCATCTCCAAGAGTGGGATCCCCGAACACTACAGAATGCCTCGATCCTTGATCGGCTCGTTTCTCATGTGACGATCATCGATCCTCGACACGCGCTGAGCGGACAGCACTTCGACCCCGTGCCCATGCACTCCCCGCGCGGAGCCTCGTTTGTCGTCATTGCCCTGCCCGATGGCCGTCGGCGCTCCATTCGCCGCTCCATCACCGATTTGGCTGCGGCCGGCGACGGCGAGCATCCAGGCACGGCGGATGAGACCCTGCGGGTCAGCATTCGCACCCTGCTCCCACTGGCGCAGCATTTGGCCACCATGATCACCGCATCTGAACAGAGGGTGATCCACCATGGCCCAACGCTGTCCCTTGAACCGGAAGCCCGCTTCTCCGACCAGGCTGCACCTGCACCGCTCTCGGCACCACCGATCCGGCCGTGGCCGAACCTCCCGACCGAGACGCAAACGCAGATGGCTCAGCTTCTGGCCGAGCTTGTGCGACGGATGCATCCGCTGCCGCCGATCAGGGAGACGACCGATGCTGAGCGTCACGAACCCTTCTGACGAGCGGCTGACCGCGGCCCGCCGCGCCAAGCTGGCCTATATCTACGTGCGCCAGTCCACGGTGACCCAGATCAAGCATCACCAGGAGAGCACCGAACTGCAGTACCGCCTGGTTGATCGTGCCGCTGATCTGGGCTGGCCCCGCGAGCGTATCCAGGTCATCGACGAGGATCTGGGCAAATCCGGCGCCGGCACGACCGAACGCCAGGGCTTCCAGAAGCTGATCACCGAGATCAGTCTCGGCCATGCCGGCCTGGTCATGAGCCTCGACGCCTCACGGCTGGCGCGCAACAACCGCGACTGGCATCAGCTGCTGGAATTGTGCTCGCTGTTCGGGGTTCTTCTTGCCGATGGCGAGCGTCTGTTCGAGCCCATATCTTGATACCCTGCGACCGTCTTCAGACAGCCCTGCCGACTCGCAGGACGTCACGGCCACAGATCCTGGCCACCCGCTGTACGGACGCCGCTTTGTCTTGGTCTCGGTCCCGCGGTCCCTGTGCATCGGGAGCCATGTGCGTGTCGCCTATGGCGACGCCGTCTTGCGGATTCCTATCGCGGCCACAGACCTGAGCCCACCGTCGGGCCGTCAACCGGTGACCAAACTCACCCGCGAGGCAATCCGCGATCTGATTCGCCTCGTAACCGAGGGTGAATCGCCATGCCCGTCGAGCCCCATCGCGTCTGGCCCAGCCTCTGTGCCGACTGCCGCCGCGGCATCCTCAATGACCTCGTCGCCCTCTTGTCGGAGATGAGCCATGACGTCCGAACTCGTCACCCCGCGGCATCTCAGCCGCAGAGCAGTGATCTACATCCGCCAGTCCAGTCCGCAGCAGGTGCTGACCCATCAGGAAAGTCTGCACTTGCAGTATGCGCTGCGCCAGCGCGCCGGCGCTCTCGGCTGGAGCGACAGCGACATTGACATCATCGACCGGGATCTCGGCCTGAGCGGCGCGTCGGCCGATCACCGCGTCGGCTTCAAGGACCTGATCGCCCGGGTGACCTTGGGCGAAGTCGGCCTCGTGCTCTCCTACAATGTCACCCGGCTGGCCCGCAACTGCTCCGACTGGTATCCGCTGTTGGATCTGTGCGGCTATCGCGGCTGTCTCATCGCCGATCGGGACGGGATCTATGACCCGGGCTCGCCCAATGGGCGCCTGCTGCTGGGCCTCAAGGGAACGATCTCGGAAGTCGAATTACACACGTTGCGCGGCCGTCTCACGGCAGGCCTGTTGAGCAAGGCCCAGCGCGGCGAGTTGGCCTTGCTGCTCCCGACAGGCTTGACGCGCGATGCCAGCGGCACAGTGACCAAGGATCCCGATCTCGAAGTGCAGAGCCGGATTGCTCTGGTGTTCGCCACCTTTCTGGAATGCGGATCCATTACCAAGCTCGTGCGGGTCTTTCAGGCCCGGGGGCTCAGCCTGCACGGCGAACCGTTCCGGATGAGGTGAGCTGGCGCGTGCCGACCGCCAACGCCCTGTATGCGATCTTTACCAATCCGGCTTACGCAGGGGCTTTCGTCTATGGGCGCACGCGCACCAGCAGACCTCCGGGCGGGCGCTGTCAGACGACGGCGGTGCCGATGGCCGAGTGGACAATCGTGGTGAAGGATCGCTATCCGGCCTACATTGACTTGCACGGGTTCGAGCGGATCCAGGCCATGCTGCACGACAACTATGCCGAATACACCCGCAAGGCGACCCGCGGCGCCCCGCGCAACGGGCCGGCTCTCCTGCAAGGGATGGTATGGTGCGGGGCGTGTGGTCATAAGCTCCGGGTCCAGTACAAGGGCGGCACCCGCTACATCTGCAACGCCCTGCACCGCAGCCAGAATGCCCCGGTCTGCCAGCACCTGCCGGCGGATCCGATCGATGCGCGGGTGGTCGCCGCGTTCTTCGAGGCGGTGGCGCCGGCCGAGTTGGAGGCCTGGGAGCAGACGGAGACGGCCCGGCAGCAGGCGACGGCGGCCCTTGACCGGGCCGAGGCCCAGCAGGTTGAGCGGCTGCGCTATCAGGCTGCTCTGGCCCAGCGCCAGTTCAATCGGGTCGATACCAATCACCGCCTGATCGCCGCTGAGCTGGAGCGGCGCTGGGAACTGGCCTTGCGCGATCTGCGGCAAGCCGAAGACGCCCTGTCCCGACGCCGGCATGCGGTGGTTGAGCCGTCCGCTTTGACCTCCGAGGAGCGAGCGGCGTTCCTGGCGCTTGCCCCACACATGCCGGATCACTGGCAGCAGCCGGGTGTGACCTGGACCCACCGGAAGGCGCTGTTGCGCTGCCTGATCGACAAGGTGGTGCTGTGCCGTCAACGGCGCGACCGTGTCGCCGTTCGGATTGTCTGGCGCGGCGGCGAGACGACGGAATTGGCCATCGACATTGCCGTCCACGCGGTCTCATCGCCGAGCCGCGGCGCCGAGATGGAGGCCAGGATCGTCGCCCTGAGCCGCGCTGGCATGGACGATGACGCCATCGCGGCCCTGTTGGTAACGGAGGGGTTCGGTCCGCTCGATGCGCGCCGCTGGCGGCGCATGCCGTCAAGGTGATCCGCTTGCGCCATCGAGTTCTGCGCGCGCCGTGGCTGTCGTGCCCGCGCACGGTTCCAGGCTGCTGGACGGTGGCGCAACTCGCGCGTGAACTCGCTGTCTCGCCGCACTGGATCCACCGCCGCATCCACAATGGAACCATTGTCGTGGCGCGCCATCCGGACACCGGCCGGTGGCTCTTCCCTAAGACGGACGCCACGCTGTGAACCGCGCCGGGATTCCCGGAGGCTCCAACTCCTGACAGGATGGAGCCATGACAAAGCGAACACCCCCCTATTCACCAGAGGTCCGCGAGCGGGCGGTCCGGATGGTTTTCGAGCACCGCGACGAGTACGCCTCCCAGTATGAGGCGATCCTGTCGATTGCGGCCAAGATCGGCTGCTCGCGTGAGACGCTGCGCCACTGGGTGCGCCAGGCCGAGCGCGACCAGGGCCTTCGCCCGGGCCGACGAGCCAGGAGCAGGAGAAGATCAAGGCGCTCGAGCGTGAGGTGCGCGAACTGCGCCAGGCTAACGAGATCCTGCGCAAGGCCAGCGCGTCTTGTGCCCAGGCGGAGCTCGACCGCCGCTTCAAGCCATGACGGCGTTCATCGACGAGCATCGTGAGGACTATGGGGTCGAGCCGATCTGCCGTGTGCTGCCGATCGCCCCGTCGACCTACTACGAGCACGCTGCCCGCAAGGCCGATCCTGAGCGCCGACCGGCCCGAGAGCGCCGGGACGCCGCACTCAGCCAGGAGATCCGTCAGGTCTTTGCAGCAAACTTCGGGGTCTATGGGGTGCGCAAGGTCTGGCGCCAGATGCAGCGCGAGGGGATTGCGGTTGCGCGCTGCACGGTCGCCCAGCTGATGCGGCAGATGGGCCTCAAAGGCGTGGTGCGCGGCAAAAGCATCAGAACCACCGTCAGTGATGCCGCAGCCCCATGCCCGCGTGACCGGGTCAACCGGCAGTTCACGGCACCGCGGCCGAACGCCTTGTGGGTGAGCGATTTCACCTATGGGGCGACCTGGTCGGGCTTCGTCTATGTGGCCTTCGTGATCGACGCCTTCGCTCGCAAGATCGTGGGCTGGCGCGTGTCACGCTCGGCCCGGGCCGAGTTCGTGCTTGATGCTCTCGAGCAGGCTCTCCACGAGCGGCAGCCTCTGCGGCGAACCAGCCTCATTCATCATTCGGACAGGGGTGTCCAGATCCACGGTCCGAGTGGCGGCCCGCCGGCCGACCAGCAGTCCCAAATGCGGGCAGCGCGTGCGCGCCGCGCACAGGGTGTACAACCGGGCCAGGGCAGCGAACGGAACGACGCTGGTACCGTCCTCAAAGAGAACGGGGGCGTGCTCCGCATCGTGATTGCTCGTGCAGGAGGTGAACGATGGACGCTCGAATGGCCTTGCGCTGCAAAATGAAGCGGAGTTTCGGTGCGAGGGTGTTCATAGCCCTCACGATGATGCTTGTCACCATGGAGCCCCTCTTGCTCTCGCGTGATTAGATTCGCACTTCAGGGCACTGCGCCTGCTTTGACTGCTGACGGATGATCTCATAACATCCGCATACAGTCTGTTCGAGGCCGCGCCGGTCAATGACCGTGACGACCCCGCGTCCCTGGCGGATCGCACCAGCGGCCTGGAGGGCGTGCATGGCCGCGCTGATGGTTGAGCGCTGCACACCCATCATGCGCGACAGGTGTTCATGAGTGAGTGGCAAGACGTCCTGGCTCGTGCGATCCTGCATCGTGAGGATCCAACGGCAGCAACGCGCCTCCACACTGTGCAGAGCATTGCAAGCCATGGAGTGCAGCGTCTGCGCCAGCAAGTCCTCCGCAAACCGAAGGACGTGGTCACGGAGCGTCGGGCGCGCCACAAACCCCCGATACAGGACTTCGGTGTCAACGCGCGAGGCCCTGCCGGTGCTCTGCACGACATAGCGCCCTAGCGAACGGCGCGTAATGAGGGCACTGGCGAGGCCAAACATGGCCTCTCCCCCTAGCTTCGCCATCTCGATGGTTTTGCCATCGGCCAGAACAGTCACGAGCGAGACAATCGCCTCGTGAGGAAAGTAGATGAAGGGCATGCGGTCGCCAACATCATAGATCACCGTGCCCCGGTGCAGGTCGACCAGTTGAAGGTGTGGCTCAAGAAAGGCGAAATCGTCCGATAGCAGCGTTGACAGTAGGTGATTGGTCCGATGACTTGAACAACGAGAGGAAAGTGACATGGCAGAATCCTATGACCTTGAGCGTCGGCATCTTGGCAGTCATACGCTGATGCTGATCGGAGATGTCGCTAGGGCGTGATCGGAGGTCGACATGCTCCGACGCAATCGACCCAGCTCATCTGGTCGTGCACAGCGGTTTGGCGAGCTACGCGGTAACCGAAGTTGACCTTCTAGGCTGCGGCCATCGCGCGGGGTGTACCCCATGCTGCAGACACGGCGAGTCGATCCGGTTCCGAAGGAGGTTGCCCAGGAAGCTCACGGTCCCAACATTATCCGTGAGCAGTCTGTCCCTGGTGTCGCACTCGCGAGGCGTGCCCGTCCTCTGCAACCCAAAAGGGGCTCGCCGCGGCGATGCCGAGCGAGCCCAAGGTTGGGAGGGCCGTCTCAGAGGACATCTCCCTGTAAGAGGGAGATAAGGTGACCGAGACGGAGGCCACCTCCTCCGCTGCCAGCGGGGCTGACAGGGAGACCGGTGCAGGCCGCTGGCCTGCGATTCACAAGACTGGAGACAAATTCTGCCCGACATGCTCACGGTCGCACCCCTGCGCTGCCTTGGGGCTCCATGAGTGTTGCCGCAGCGAAGCAATGAGCCCCAGCCACGGGCGCAGCGATCCGCTCGGCCGCGCAGATGAGGTCGGCAGCAGCAGCCAGCACGGGCTTATCGAGGGTGAAGTAGCCGTAGCTGTCGAGAGTTATACCGGTGGCATGGCAGTAAACCTCCAGCCAGTATGGTGGGAACCGAGTCACCGCGTCTTCTACCTGAGTCAGTTCGCTTAGCCCCACCTCGACCAATCCAAACCGCACCAACGTGGCCGTTTTCGCGCCGCTGGCCCGATCCAGCACGGCGGTGAGCTGAACATAGGCGCGAAGAATGCTGAGTTTGAAAGAGCCGGTATCGCAGCCCTTCGTGCGCGGGTGCCCTCGAGAAGACAATCGGAACTGCATCATTGACGTCTCCATCCATCGGCATCGGACAGCCTGCCATCGAGGGCGAACCTGAACCGGGCCCGCGCCTTGGGCTTGATCTCGTATCTCCGTTCCACCCTATCTGGCTGTATGTGACGAAATGCTGCCATGCTACAGGCCTGCTTATGGCAATTGAGAGCAGAGATAGATCGCCGTGAGCGTAGATGAACCGGCAGAGATCAAGAGACATAGATCAAGGACCATACCTGGCCGTCCGTTCATAAGGCGGTTCAACATGACATCTCCTAAAAAGCAGAGGTCAAACGGGCGCTCCCCAGCTGAAATCAGCAGTTCGTCTCTCGAGCGCTCGCATGCGTCTCGTCTTGACGGTTACTTTCGATCACTTGCCCACTCGTACACGCGAAGATTCTGCGTCCGAAGCGCCGCCGCTCAAGAATGATCTATGGGATCGTTGATCTCACACCTGTATCGGAACTGCTGACATCCGACCGCCCGTGCGGAGAGCCAGACCTTCACTCGAGGAGCCTCACCATTCGCATGCCACTTTCTTGGTCTGAGTTGGATCAGGGCAACAGCCGCCCGATCATCACCCCAGCGGACTGTTTGAGCGCGCGCTTGTACACACCTGGCACCGTTGAATAGCGCGTGCCAACTCCCTGATGAGCTAATCTGGCAGAAACGTATGCTGACCCGCCCGACTACTGCGGCATACAGCTAAAACTTAAGAGACGCATATTCGAATTTTTTGCGCCCCCCCGAAGTGAATTTCGGATAGATGCAAATCGATGCGAGGAAGAGAAGCTTCTCAACGCCACGTCTAAATCACCCCCCGATCATGTTGGCCTTCATCGTCAGGTTCGGGCAGGTGAAGCCGGCAGGCACAGCGTCATTTGCTAGAATACTACCTCCCTTCGCTGCCGCCACTACAACCGCAAGTGGTTTTATTGGCGAGAAAGACTGCTGCACCTCCTCTTGCCGCGTCAAGTTCAGCTTCTGCGTGCCTGCCACGACAATCTCGTCTTCGATCAACCACGAGGCCGGCCGGGTTGGTGGCATCGGATCCTGCAGGACTCGCCTCCGCTCAAATTCAAGTTCCTTTTAGCTGCAGCAGCGGTACTGGTAAAATCCATTGTTTGGATAGCACTCATCCATGAATCCAATGCAATTGGACGCGAAGGAGGCCCTCGCCGACGCTTCGAAATCTGCCCTTTGAGCATGTTGCGGCTGCGTGGAAGCGGCGGAGCGGATTCGATTGAACCGAGGGCCGTCCGGCGCGAGCGGTCGAGCTGAACTGAGGGCGTGATCCTTCCTGTCATGCTGATCAAGTACGGCAACCGCAGCCCTAGGCTCCGCGCGGAATCTCCCTTTCAGCTGGTCAGGCTCTCAATCCTAGCCCCATACCTCCCGAATCGTGTAGAGGCCTCTTGCCATAGCCTCTGCCCTATGCAGGCACATTGCTCGTAATCTCCTTTTAGGCTCCAGTTGGAGGGTCCACCTGCGGTTGCATTGGAGGAGCGCCGCCAGCGCTTGATGCATGACGCGATGTTACCTTCACTGGGGCTGGCTCGCCACCTCATTGAGGAGCTTGATGTCGGCCCTCATTGCCACGCCCCGACCCGAGCATGACCGTTCGTCCACGCCGTGCTGTTCGATTGTGACGAACGGTTCGCCTGCAGCAGGCGCTTCTGTGTATAGCGTCTGCGAACCGAGGTCGCTTCGTCACCCGAGATACCGACCGTGGTCTACCTCGGTCGCTGGTGCCGAACGAGAAGCACCGAGGTAGGTCAGATTGTCCGCACAATTTTTCAGTTGGCGAAGTGGAGAGGCTGCCGGGTTTAAGCCCCCGCGAGTTGCGGAAGCTGTCGACTTGCACTTCACAACTCGGACGCCGATTTGTGCATTTTGTGTGAGACTGTGGAGGACGTAAGTCACACACGAAATGCAAATACATGGAGGGTTCCTTGAGACCCGCCGTCAGCCATGCTAAGCATATTCGCGCTAGAGGGAGCTCCAGCTGGCGGAACCCATTCGGTCGACGATTCTAGTTTCGTTACGCGCGGAAAGACGGCGTGGAAATGGTTTGGCAGTCTCATCTGACATAGACATTTCTGCATTGCAGCCTCAGCTATGTCGTAGACCTGTCAGCGTCCGCAAGTTCGATCATGAATGCGAATCGACAAGAGCCTCACCCCAGTATGGCTATTGCGCGAAGAAGGCGCCGCGGATATGCACTGCCCCGTTTCTCTCGGCACTGCTCGACCGAACCGCCCCCCCTCGCCCGCAGGGGCCTTGTTCCAGCAGCACTTAGCCATATGCCACCGCAATAAAGCCCGGCAGTTCAGAGAGCGTCACATTCATGCGGAAGGTGCCCGGTCCTGATTTCCAACGCCAGATGCGGGCGAGAAACTCCGGCGGCAGCATCTTCTCCGGCGCTGACTGGCCGAACAGGAGCTTCAGATGCATGGTGCTGGCCAAAGTCCGCCCCCTTACCACACCTGCCGTGCCACACGTTCTGGACGATCACCTCCCTCACGGACCTCGATCTCCACTCCTCGCTCATGGGCCGTTCTTAGCATAGCCTGGGTGGGTTCGAGATAGTCCACTTGATGCGCAAAGGACAGGCGAGTACGCCTACAATTCCTATTTCGCCTCTGCGGAGCAATTCGATCGTCTCGCCGCATGAGCGGGTCAAATTCTCCTCTTTCTCGTCTCGGCGCCAAGTTTGCGACTAAGTCCTCATGAGGCCACTGGGTATCATGGATCTGACCAGATCGCTCCTCCCTCACCTGCCATGCTGAAAAACCAGAACATTGGTAAGAGCGTCATCCGATTTGCGAAAGTAGCCTGAGGAAAGCTCGTTAGGCGACTCCTACTCTCTCATGCCCCCTAGCTTCTGTTGGCGAGCTTTGCTGAAGCAGATCGTTTGAACTATTATGGCCTGTTAGCGCTTGATCCAGTCGAGAGTGGCGGAGAGACAGAGCACGCCCATGAAGGATCGGGTGGTCTTCTCATAGCGGGTTGCAACGTTGCGTCACTCTTTGAGTCCCTTTCGGCATGTCGTCGTTGCGGAATCGCGGGCCTTCGGCGCTATTGCGGCTGGCGCAACACAGCCCCTCAATGGTGCGATCCGGCGTGCGCCTGGCGTTCTGGAACCATCCTCGGGGACGTAGAAACCGCCAGGAGATCGACGCTTTCAAAGGTCGCAGCACGCAGGTAAGGACTGATGATTCCGCGGGACTTCGGCGATCAGCGGAGATGCGATTGATGGCATCGATGGCATCGGGAGGGCCATCGAGAAAAGGGATTTGCCCGGACCATCCGACGAGAGGCATAAAGCACCGTGGCATTTTTGAGCAGGCCATCGAGGAGGGCCGCCGCGGAAGCTGCGATGCTGGGATGGGCAAACAGAGATTTGAGGTGAGGTTCGACCCGATGCAATTCTACGCACCAGAATTCGAGTACCTGCTCGACGGCCACACCCGTCATGGCAGCCTCTTGGGTCAGATTAGGCGATTATGAGCCCATATCCGGACGGTGCAATCGTAGTGTCGGGATTTAGGTGTCCACTAGGCCGGGCAGCTCCAATAGCGTAAAATTACACCAAAGCCAAAAGTGAGCGCTTAAAGTGAGCGCTTGTTGGACGTTTCAGTACGGGGGAAGGGAAAAGGAACGGGCGAGATCCCGGATGATGCTATCTCTGATTACAAGAGCCTCCCGGCCCTGCTCATCTTCCCCAATCTTAGCCTCAGCTGATTTGTAGGTGGCAGACAGCTGAGGAGCCGCTTCCTGCGACTGGAATACTCCGAGGTGACTACTGAGGATATCGAGCAGACTGTTGAGTGCCGCATCTGTGATCTCAACCTCCAGTGCTGAGGGTAGCCCGGATAAAGCTATGGAGCGGGTCTGGTAAGCAGAGTCCCCCGTGACTTCAGGACCAAACCAGGCCAACGGCTGAAACATATGCGTCGGCTTGCTTGGCTCTGCCGTTACAGTAATCAAATCCAGTGGTCCTGGCTTGACGAAGCGGCGGAGAGCGACCGTTTCCAGGCCGATATTCAGGCTGATGCTCAAGTACTCCACTCGTCCAGCGGCCAACTCCAATAGAGTTTCGGCTTGAGCGCAGGAAATGTCCGTGGCCTCCTCGATACGCCCGGTTGGATGGCTGGTAACCAGGATGAGCCGACCCGCCTCCCCCTCGACTTGGACATAAATGTCCCGGTCCGGGCGATCCGGAAAGTAGCCCTGCCGGATGTGGTAGCCTCCTCGCTCCTTTTCAATCAGACGAGCCAGGGAGGGCGCAAGCTGAAAATCGCGGGCGTTGCTCATCAGGTATTAGCCTTCCAAAAGGTGCCTCTGGCCGCTCCAGCTCACGACGTTTTTGCGTGTGACGACGGATAGGGAAAGAGAGTTCGTCACGTTTAGCCAGACGCAAGCTGATGGCTCGCAGAGCGATTAGGTGACATTTACCGAAGTTCTCTGGTAACCGGCTATGCTAACATCACTCAAGCCGGTATTTGCACGAGGCGTGTTTACCGCAGCATGAATGTTTACCCGCAGCAGGATTATTACTTTGTTCTAGACCATATAATGTCCGCCGTTCACCGACAATGTCGAGCCAGTGATGAATCTCGCATTATCGCCGGCCAAGAACAGCACGCCGCGGGCGATTTCCTCCGCCTCGCCGAGACGGCCGACCGGGATGAGCGGCAGGATCTTGGACTTGAGCACCTCTTCGGGGACCGCCTTCATCATCTCGGTGGCGATATAGCCCGGCGCGATCACGTTGACCGTGACGCCCTTGTTGGCGTTCTCCTGCGCGAGCGCCTTGGCGAAACCGATCACGCCCGCCTTGGCGGCGGAATAGTTCGCCTGACCC
>NZ_JAMXFI010000186.1:0-15948 GCF_025460875.1 Microvirga yunnanensis | reverse complement strand
GTGCCGCCAGAGGATGGCCGAGACGGTGCGCCGCAGGTCCTGTGGCGGGGTCTTGCCTTTCGGCCGGCATGCTTCAATCAGGGGCTCCAGAAGAGCCCATTGTCCGTCGCTGAGCATTGCTCCTCCTCATCGCGGAGGAGCAAAACGCAAGTCGATCCAATCAGTTCAAGCGACAACACGCCCTAATCTCTCCTAAAGCATAGACACGTCAGTTGTAACGCTGGTGTCGCGTTAGCTCTTGTTAACGGGATTGCGCGATCAATCCAGCAACGCCCATCCAGGTAATAGGTCGGCGAGCGGGGCAAAAATGAATCAGCATCCTCCAGAACTGGTTTTGGGACGCGGCGACAGCGGCTCCGCAGCCATCCAGCATTTCACAGAAACGCGATCTGATCCAATTGCCCTGCCCAAGAGCATCGCTCTTCCGGCTGAACCCGTTTTCGGCTCATCCCATTCTCATCGCGTTTGGCGGATGATGAACGCTCTAATCGATGCTCAGCCCGAATGGGCTGATGCCGACGCGTTCGAGCAGGCTCGCGAGAAGATGCTCAGGTTTGGCCTTTCAAAGGGAATGACCCTGGAGGAGCTTTTCAAACTCACGGACCCGGATGCAATTTTTGGTGCTGTGGACTGCCTCTGAAGCAAGCGAGGTAGAGTTTTGAAGGGTTTCCCGTCTGCTGAATGACTGTGGCTAACGGGTATGAACCCGCGATTTTCACCTTCAGCGCTTGCCTTCAATCCTCGTCCTCTTCCGGCAGGGACTCGATCTGCCCTATTCTCCAGGCGCGGTGGCCAGCCTGCCGCTCCAAGGCTTCAACCTGTCGCAGAAGCTGGGTCGAGAGTGTCGCTTCGCGCCGGAAACCCTCATCACCCGGATCACTCCCCAGACGTAGGTGCATGTCGCGCACCCTCGCTTCCAGGGCTCGCCTGAGAATACTCAACTGATCTTCGTTCAGTTCGAGCAACATCATTACTAATAGAAACCGTTCATTCTGGAAGCCCGGCTTTCCGTAGTCCTTCAACATACATATCGACATGGGCAAAATCGGCTCATATTCTGCCGAACCATAGCTACGTGGTATGGAGACCCAGCAATTTTGTCTCTTTGCTGCAAGTACATCTGTGCCTCCTCAAGGAGCCCCAGGTGGCCGCAGCAACTGATGAGATTGCTGTAGTAACCAACAAAGTCGGGGTATGCCTTGATTGATCTGCGGAGATGAACAAGGGCTTCAGGGAAACGCCGTGCTGTCATCAATGCCAAGCCATGAAAGACGGTGTGCAATCCGGCAAATGTGTCCAATGGGCTCATGCGGAGCGCCTGACCCGTCTCCGAGATAGCCTCATCGAACTGTCCAGCCCGCACGAGAGCCAACCCGTACATCGAGCGGCCCAAGGCCCGGTTCGGATGAGCATCAAGCGCATTGCGCAAGTGTTCCAATGCCCTGTCATGATGGCCCGATCCGCTGAGCGTCAGTCCCACAATCAAACGAGCCCAAGGTTCATCGGGGTCAAGGACCAAGGCGCGTTCAGCCAGTCCCTCAGCCTCCTTGTAGAGAGCAGTGATGGCGGCTCGGTCCGCAGGCCATTGATTGAATCCTTCCCACCACTTCGCCCATGCGAGGATCGCATAGGAACGAGCATACGAAGGTTCTCTGGCGACTGCTCGGTTGAGAAGGGTTTGCGCTTCCTGGTTTACCGTTCGGTCAACTTTGTTGATGAGGGCGAGAGCCCGAATGACAAGGCTCCAGGTGGCTATGTTCTCAGGAGTCTGATTGATAAACCGAAGGCTTTCCTCCGCATAGAGGTGAGGCTCGATGGTGGCGACAACATTCTGGGTAATCTCATCTTGGACTGCGAAGACATCATCGAGTTGCCGGTCGTACTTCTCGGCCCAAATGTGCTTGCCGGTTTCCGCGTCGATCAACTGACCTGTGACACGGATACGTTTGCCAGAAGCCCTGACACTTCCCTCCAGCACATAGCGGACGCCCAACTCGCGAGCGACTTGACGCACATCGACAGCCTTACCCTTGTAGGCGAAAGTTGAGTTTCGGGCGATGACGAACAGCCATCGGAGACGGGATAGGCCCGTGATGATGTCCTCGGTCATGCCATCGGCGAAGAACTCCTGCTCTGGATCAGGGCTCATGTTGGTGAAAGGCAGGGCGGCAATGGAGGGCCTGTCGGGCAAGGGGAGCGGTTTTGTCTCTGCCATTCTATTTGCGGCAGGCGAGGTCACCTTCACGGAATAGGCACGGACGGGCTCCTCAAAATTCTTCACCGCCTGAGAGCCAAGATCAGTAAAGGCCAGCGGCAGGGTCTTTCGGACATAGCCGTAGGCAGCTTCCGAGATGCAGATGCCACCCGGATCGGCAAGGCCCTCTGACCGAGCAGCAATGTTGACTCCGTCACCCAACAGGTCGTTGCCCTGGACCATCACATCGCCGACGTGAACTCCAATCCGGAACTGAAGACGACACTCCTCAGGAGCATCTTGGACAGCTTGGGCGAGGGCCTCCTGTACGTCCACGGCACACTGGACTGCATTTACGGCGCTTGGAAACTCGGCCAGAACACTGTCGCCTGCGGTGTTGGCGATCCGGCCACCATGTTCCGATATCAGGCGATCCATGATCTCGCGATGAACGGTCAGCATGCGGAGCGTCCCGACTTCGTCCCGCTCCATCAGGCGCGAGTAGCCCGCCACGTCAGCCGCGAAGATAGCTGCGAGCCGCCGCTCGATCTGGCGCTCCTGCCGATCCATAAAACCCCTCGGTGCCGCTCCGGAGAGAATTGTGCTGCGGGTGGGGCGAGGTGTCCAGCCTGCTTCCACTGATAGAAGTACTCTTATTGTTAAGCTTGATACGAGACGATATGAGTGTGGATGGTCGT
Organism: Microvirga yunnanensis; assembly: GCF_025460875.1. Taxonomy (NCBI): domain Bacteria; kingdom Pseudomonadati; phylum Pseudomonadota; class Alphaproteobacteria; order Hyphomicrobiales; family Methylobacteriaceae; genus Microvirga; species Microvirga yunnanensis. Next base: position 13,056 of record NZ_JAMXFI010000186.1, on the reverse strand, counting down.
GTGATAATTTGACAGGAGGGGTCACACTTGTACTCCAGCCCCTCGCAAACCATCGAACAAGAGTTCCCGCTTCTCGGGATTGCGGTAGCATGTCCGGTTCAAGTGGGTTCGCATCGCTTCCCAGCGGGTGGATTGCAACACACGTCCAACTTCTGCCGCCTCGGCCAGTCGCCCCATCTGTGCCAGCGCTGCGGTTAAATAGCGAAGCGAGATGGGATGATCGGGGTTCATCTCCAGGGCTCGCCGCGTGAACTGCTCCGTCTCTTCGAAGCGGCTCTCCATGAAATGCACCGCCCCGATTGCGTTCAGCGTAATATAACCTCGCGGGTCCAGTGGGTTCAGCCGACGTGCCTTCTCCAAGCAGGCGAGGGCGCGCTCGCACTCGTCGGTGTAGATCAGCACCCACCCGCAATTCGTCAGGACATACGATGAGTTGGGCTGAAGATACAGGGCGCGCTCGCAGAAGGTGACGGCTCGCTCCAGAACGCCTGAGAGCGAGGCCAAGGACCACGCAGCAACGGCGAGCACCCGCGCATTGTCCGGGTCGCACTGAACCGCTTGGAGAGCCGCCTCACGGCTCCGGGCCGCATGGGCATCCCAATCTTCGGTCCAACCTCCCACCATCAGACGGCCTCGACAATCGGCAAGGGCACCCCAGGCTTCGGCATAGCCGGGATCACGTTCGACAGCTTGCCGCAGCAGCGTCTCGGCGCGGCGAAAGCCCTGCTCGGTGAAGGCGTAAAACTCAGGCAGGGCGCGAAGATAGAGGTCATACGCCTCCAGGTTATTGGTCACTTTGGCTCTGGCCCGCTCGATCTCAGCCGCTTGCAAGCTGGGTTCGATGGCCGACACTACGCTCTCGGTGATCTCGTCCTGTAAAGCGAAGATGTCCATCAGGTCGCGGTCGAAGCGACCAGCCCAGATATCTGCGCCTGTGACGGCCTCGACCAATTGGGCCGTGATCCGCACCCGATTGCCTGCCTTGCGGACGGAGCCTTCCAGCACGTAGCGAACGCCAAGCTGGCGACTGACCTGCTTGATATCCACGGCTCGGCCTTTCAGCGTGAAGACCGAGTTGCGAGCGATAACGAACAGCCACCGGCAGCGGGAGAGCGCCACGATCAGGTCCTCCGTGATCCCATCAGCGAAATACTCCTGCTCGGGGTCGCCGCTCAGGTTCATAAAGGGCAGGACGGCAATGAACGGCTTATTGGGAAAAGGAAACTTTGGTCCAAGCGTCCGAATAGGAGTGGTCCCACAGAGTGCGTAGACCCGTACCGGACGGGCGATGTTCTTGAGATTCTGCTCTCCCCTGTCCTCAAACGAAAGATCGAGCTTGCCCTGAAGCTCGTCGTAGACCTTGCCTGAGATACAGATGCCGCCAGGGTCAGCGATGCTCTCCAAGCGAGAGGCCACATTCACACTATCACCGAGAATGTCACCATCATCACCGATGAGAATATCTCCCAGGTTGATGCCAATTCGGAGTTGCACATCGGGGTATTCATGCTGGTGATCGGCAATGGCGGTTTGCGTCTCCGCTGCGCATAGAACAGCTTCGACCGGACTGGCGAACTCCAGGAGTGCCCCGTCGCCCATAGTCTTTACGATGCGTCCTTGATGCCGCGCGGCGGCGGGTTCAATCATCTCGGAGAAGATGGTGCGGATTGCCGAGAGTGTGCTGGCCTCGTCCGCTTCCATCAGCCCGGATGCACCCACCACGTCAACCGCAAGGATGGCCGCAAGTCGCCGTTCGACCTTATGCTCCTGCCGATCCATGGGACCCTCGGCGCGAACTCGGAGGGAATTGTGAGGCGGGCTTGGTGAGGTGTCCAGTCTCTATAGGGAACACGAGGTCTTCCGAGGGCCAGAATGGCGAGCCATCCTGTGGGATAGGCATTTGTGCGATGGGTATGTGCTCACAGTGGGGTGAGAAGGCGCACTAACATAGCCGCCAAAATCGGCTATAATGTTCGCGAAGTTAGTGCTGCGTCAATCTGGGCGGTCTCTCTACTCCTGCGGGGGGGCCTGCGATGACAAAGCCGCTCCTGGCCGTTGGCTTCTGGTGTGTTGCTTTCTTCCTTGCCATCGTAGGTCTCATCACAACCGGCCCCGGCAATCCCCGCTTCACCGGCACGGTTGTTTTTGATTTCAAGCCGTTCTGCCAAAGCTTCGTTGTCCAAACCGACAAAGGCTTTGTGCTGTTGGAGTGGGAGGACGGTACCCTGTTCTTCGGTGAAGGTGACAGCATCCTGGGGCCGCTGCACACGAATGGGCTCCAATCCTTGAATGTCGAGGGACGCGGTGTGATGACGGCGCGGTTCGAGACCTGGGTTCCTGATCTTGCTGCCGCGCAAGAAGCGTTTCGCGAGCGCTGCCGCCTTGCTCCCAGCACACCCCTGGCTGGGCCAGCACGAGAACAGAACTGAGGCCGTATATCTGCGAAAGGCAGACATATACAAAATAGTGAGCCTCATTGTCGGGTTTCCAACAGACAGGTGCCGTCTTCTCCAGTATTTCCTACCTCGCCTTCAGCAGAAACATCTAAGCAGTACGGATCGGCACCAATCAGTATTCTCCTACTGAGGCGTTCGGAGCCATCTCACAACTGATGTATGCTGGAGCGGGATAGTTTAGGGATGAACGTTTCTTGAAGTTGCGCCTGTGCCGAGCCTGATGACCTGACCACAGGGACGGCTCGGCACAGGCCAATCGGGGGCTCCAATGCAGAACCAGCAGCCTGTCTCCTCTGCGCTGAACCGCCTGATCGTCGGTGGCCGCGAACGCTTCGACTTGCAGGACCTGTTGCAGAGCACGTCACGGACTCTGTCGAACCTTGATTTCGAGCATCGGCATGAGGTGCAGCGCCTGGAGCGCAGCAGAACCGATCCTGTGCTGAAGAAGCAGATCGTTGAGAACCTTCAGCGACGGCACCGCGAGCGGCGTCAGCCTTATGTGATGCTGATTGCCGAACTCCAGAAGCACCTCTCATCAGCCATGGCGGATGGCCTCCAAGCGGCAGGCTGATCAATCTTATCGTTTCACCGGCCTTCTGCCCCTACGGGCCGGGACCTCCAGCGCCCGTGAGGGCGCTTTTTCTTGGTTGCGGCGATCCTGCAAGCTTAGAAGGGCGGTAGATGTTGGTGCGAACGTTTCATTGTATCTTATACTGCGAGGATGCTCAGGCAATACTCGCTCTTCGTGAGACATCTCGGCTTCATCATGCACAATCACAGAGATGTGACTGCATGTCACGGTTAGGAGTCTTAGTCTAACTGGAGGACTGTCTGGAATCCGACAGACGTAGCTCTCCTGACCTATTAATTTTCTCTTAAGGGAAGAAATTACGCAGGGGGCATAGATGGCTACGCTGACGCTTGTAGATGATCGCTTGTCGGACACGAACACTTCGTCCACCAGCCATACCGCAGCAATTCCAACGGCCCTGATCTGCGATAACTTCCTTTTGCGCTCGGGGCTTCGACACATCCTACAGGACACACCGTTTGCTCTCGCCACAGCCGCCTCTGAATCACGATTGCTTCAGCATGCGGCTTTTGAGCCTGCCCTGATCCTTGTCGATACCCATCAAGCCACTGAGCGTCTGCTTGAGATCATCCGGCAGTTGCGAGAGCAGTTCCCGCAGGCGCGGGTCGTGGCTCTGGCGGATCAGTTCGACCTCAGCTTTGTGCGCTCCGGTTATGAGGTTGGGGTGAATGGCTTTTGTTCAGCAGCCAGTGCTGCCGACGTTCTGACCAAGTCGCTTGAACTCGTGATGCTCGGCGAGACCGTACTGCCCTTTGAGGTCCTGCGCCCTTTCGTGGACGGTGCTCGCCAGAACCAGGAGCAGCCTCTCCACGGCAGCATGGCAGGCTCAAATCCGTCTGACCTGAATGCTTGCAAGCTCTCAGTGCGAGAGCGGGAAATCCTGGGATGCTTGACGCAAGGGGAGCCGAACAAGGTCATAGCGCGCAAGCTCGACATCACGGAAGCCACCATCAAGGTCCACGTCAAAGCCATCCTGCGCAAGATCGGAGCGTCCAACCGCACCCAAGCTGCCATCTGGGCCTCTCAGCGCCTGACGCAGCGAGGTGGAGCGTCGGTGAATGACTGAGGTGAAGATTGCGGTGGGAGATCAGGTCCGGGTCCACCTCCATCCAGCCCGTCCATGGAAGAGCTTTTCCGAGGGGGTGGTCAGGCGGGTGGACGTGACCACTCCGGAAGGACGCTTTTTCGTGCTGGAAATCAAAAGTGAGGTCCTTCTCGACCAGCCGCACCGGATCAGGCCCGATTTCCACGATTACGTCCCGTATGAATGCCGGAATGACTTCCCTGGAAGGATCGAGGTCCTGTCCGTAGCAGCCGACCTGGAGCAAGAGCCTACGGTCACTCTACCGTTGATGGACTCACGGGAAGAGGTGAAGCAAGAAGCCGACGAGCAGCATCCGGCTAACGCGCAGACCCATTCCAGGATTGCGGTCGAACAGATACCCGAAGCCGAGACCTTCGCCGAACCAACTCAGGTTGAAATTGAGCATCAGCCTGCCCCAGTACGTGCTGGCCTGATAGCCACCCTGTTTGGGCGGAAAGAATGATGATCGAGGCAGGATTCGCGTGGAAGGAGCGCCGTAAACGTCAAACCCCTGGCACAGCCCAAACATCCAGTTCGCCTGCGCCCTCACGCAGTTGCCTTCTTTCTGCCGCATCCGCCTGTAGCCTGAAAGGACAAGCTTAGAGGCCGATGCACCCCCATGAAGGAACTCGCCCTTGTTGTGGACGAACGAGAGTTGAGTACCATCCGTGCCGCCCTTCTCCTCCTCCAAGAGCACGTTGATGCCCTTCCTGAAGACCTCGCCGAGATGGTAGCGGCGCACGGAGCGCCGATGGCGGTGCCCGAGATTGAGCGTCTCAGCCTTCGTCTTCGCGAGACAGCAAGACCGATCCGGGACTACGCTGAGCGGGAGTTCCCACAGGCGGCGAGGGTTGTTGAGGTGGGGCGGCTTCCCGCAATTCCAGTTACCCAGGGCCGAATGTGAGCGGTGCCGTAGTGCCGAGGGGGTCAACCGTGACTGTACAAAGGACCCCGACGATCCAGGACATGTTCCTCAGACAACTTTGCGACAGTGAAGTTGAGGTTATGATGTTCCTCGTGAACGGGATCAAACTCGTGGGCCGGATCAAACGGTTTGACAGTTATACGGTGCAACTTGCCCGAGGTAGCGGGACACAGGTCGTGTACAAGCATGCGATCTCGGCGATAAACCCAGCAGAGCCCGTTGAACTGTTAGACCCAGCCTCATTTGAGTGAGGAACTCCGTTCTCAAGTCCTTGCTGAAGTTGCGGCTCAGGTTCCGGCTGAAGAACGTCGGCCACGCAAAGGGTGCTTTCTGCCTTCCGACGAAATACGTTTCAGTAACTGCACCATGTCGATCCGACAGGAGCCTCCATGAAGAAGGCACGTAAGCTCTACGAAAGCCCAAGCGGCGACCGCTGGTATCTGGTTGCAGACCCTTCAGGGACTGTGTTCATCCATCATGAAGCCAATCTGGCTTCCGGAGGACGGGTGGAACATGAGGAGCTTGCGGCCTTCCTGCGTCGCGGCTTGGGCCCGGAACAGCAGGAACTGCTGCGTCTGATCGGAACCCTCACCGAGGAGCACCCCGCAGCGACAGGGAAGTGATGGCCACGGCCAAGGTCATCGAACGGCAGAAGCACTTCCCCAAGAAGCGCCGTCACCCCAACCGCCACGGTTAGCTGCACGACTGGAGATCAAGTGCCGAGAGGGTCAGTTATCGCCGGTTCCACGGCCATGCAGGATCGGATTTCTCGTGGACCAGTCGGAGCGCTTCTGAGGACAGGCTGAGCGGAGACTTTGAACCACTCGGCTGGGCCAGCTTTGGGCTACGCCGCTCCTCCCGTTTGTACACGCGCAATGCCTCTGCCGACAGTTTCGGCAACCCCTCACTGACTATTCGCTGACGCAACTCCTGTAGGGTCTTCTCAGGGTCGTCGGGCATGGCTGATCCCGCAGCCGGAAGAGCACGGAATCGATATCAGCGCAGAACGACAAGGAAGGTTCCGTGCTGCTCTAAAGTCGCTGTGCCAGCGCAGCGGTGCACGACTTCAGCATATTGCCCCTCGTAACACTGAACCATGCTCGGAGCTTCTGTGGAGGATAGAAGACAAAATCCTGCTCCATTGATGCTCTACCTGGAAGGACACTGTCCCGGAGCGATGACCATCAAGGAAGGCTGGTTCGATGCAAAAGCCCTTCTCGCGATACTTGGAGGCTGTCGAAGCGCATCTTCCCTCCGAGCATCATCCACTTCTGCGAAACAGCCTCTATTTGGCGATCTTGGATTGGTACACTGATGGCATCGACCCGATAGATGCGGCTGCTCGGATCAGACATGCGGTGACGGGATAGATTTGGCACCCAGGCACGGCGGTCATCGTTGTCGCAGAGGATGTGATATCCCCTTGGAGGCGATGATGGCCCATTCAAAGCAGCCCGATCAGGATACGGGTCTCGAAAACCTGAGCGTTAACAGCAGTCGCCGCAGCGGTGTGAAAGAAGACGGAACCGGCAATTCTGCCCACCAGAATGGGAAGCACGATCCAACCGAGAGTGCGAAGGTGCCGGATCAGCAAATCCCGGTGGAGCAGTCGCCCGAGATTGATGATACGGAAGGGCACCCAACCTAACTAAGCGCCTCCTGTCACTATAACTTGGCATGGGAACGAGACCGTTCAGGTCCATTCTGCCTCTTCGGCTATACTCCCTTTGCGCCGGATACCTCGCTCGGCAAGTGGATTAAATTGTCAGCAAGGCATCGTATTCCTTACTCATAGGAAGCAAGGGATGGCAGTTCCTCAGGCCGTCAGCTTTCACAGCCGCCCACGAGGAGTCGCTTGGACCGGGGTCACAGTCCTTGTCGGGTCTGTTGTTCTTGCCATAGCCCTTCTGGCAACCACCTGACTCGGCGATAACCTGAAGCTTCAGGTCCCAAACCGTTGCGCCTGACCCGCCGCACGGGTCTGCTCTCTGTCGATGCGAGACAGAGCGACTGCAATGTCGAGGGGCAGAGGTTGCTTGATCACATCGGCATAGAAGGAGCGCATGTCCTGCGCAATCCGGCGCAATAGCTCTACGTCTGGGATAGTTGGGCGTCCCTTACTAAGGCCGATCTCGTTTCCCATTACCACCTCCCAGCCTGCCGCTTCTCATGAAATGCAGCGATTCGGCTGAGAAAGAGGCGGGTAGGAAATCGTTAACTATAATCGCCATGGCCTGTGAATAACGGGTATAACCCACGGCCTGCACGTTGCTGGTGCTTGCTGGTGCGCAGCCTCAACCGGAGCCTGGTTCAGTCAGACTTGAAGGAGATCAAGGGATTTCCGTCATGGGGGAATGGCAGTATCGGACCTCCGCTACCATAAGCCCAAGGCCTTTTTCAGCATTTCCCGAGTTGCCGATCAGATCCGGTACCAAGCTGGTACCAACTGGCTCGCACCGAGCGGCCGAAAATTCCCCTGGCTGAACACTGCTCCGAAGGATTGAACGCCCAATTCCTGTTCGGGGGATTCCCAGGTCTTCCCGCGAGCTTGGCTGATCGCAAAGGATCAGTTTCGAAATCCACGATCAGCCTTCACATCCAAGCAGCTGAACCCATTCCCTGGTCCTGACATCATTCGCTGGTACCCAATCCCTCCAGACGGTGCTTAGCGCCTCCATATCCTACGAGGCGAAAGTTTTGAGCCCGTGTGGTCGAATGGGTTGAGCCGTCTATCCTTGGTGCTCGCTCCGCATCTCTGCTTTGGAGGCTTAACGTGCTAAACATAGCCGATGCAGACCTCCGTCGCGCCTGAGGGTATTCGGGCCTTCGTCCCGCCGCACCCGGATCCTGCTCCGGAGAACCTCTCACCGCGCCAACTCGCCTCGCTGATGCGCACCAACAACATTCGTGTCTGGTCGCAGCGGGCCTATGAGGAGGAGGTGGTCGTCCGCCGCTTCTTCGGCCGCTCCTCAGTTCTGTTCAATGCTCCCGACGCAATCCGCCATGTTTTGGTCGACCACCCGGAGGCTTATGGCCGAACCCGCGCCACCCTCCGGATCCTCAAACCGCTGCTCGGGGAAGGGCTGTTCACCAGCGAGGGGCCGTCCTGGCGCCACCAGCGGCGCACCCTGGCGCCGGCCTTCACGCCGCGCTCGGTGGAGCTGCTCATCCCACATATCCGGTCAGTCACGACTGAGATGATCGGTGGTCTTACCGCCGCTGAGAAGGAGCAGGTGGATCTCTTTCCCATGATCCAACGCTTGGCGCTCGAGATTGCGGGCCGCACGATGTTCTCCCTCGAGATGGGGCAGCACGGCCCCGCCCTCCGGGACCAGATCATGCGCTATGGCCAGAGGCTTGGCCGACCGCACCTGTTCGACTTTGTGGTTCCGATCGGCCTCCCCACACCCCACGATCTGGCGCGGGCCTGGTTCCGGCGTGGCTGGATTCGGCTGATCGAGCAGATCCTGGCCGAGAGGCTGACAGCCAAAGCCCATGCGAGTGGTCCGCGCGATCTGCTCGACCTGCTCATGGCCGCCCGTGATCCGGAGAGCGGCCAGGGGTTCTCCCCCCGCCAGCTGCGCGATCAGATCGCCACAATGATTCTAGCCGGACACGAGACCACGGCGGTGGCGCTGTGCTGGTCGGTGTATCTGCTGGCCCAGGTGCCGGAGGTGCAGGAGCGAATCGCCCAGGAGGCTGCCACAGTCCTAGCGGACAGCGGGGAGGAATCCCAACTCAGCAAGCTGACTTACACGCGGGCGGTGCTGGATGAGGTCATGCGCCTCTACCCGCCGGCCTATGTGATCGTCCGGGCAGCCCGCCAGCCAGACAATGTCGCAGGGGTTGTGATGAAGCCAGGCGACCTTGCGATCATCTCGCCTTGGGTGCTGCATCGGCACCAGAAGCGCTGGCATGATCCGGACGCGTTTGTCCCCGAGCGATTTCTGCCCGGTGCCGCAGCCATCGATCGCTTCGCGTACTTGCCCTTTGGTGTCGGGCCTCGCGTGTGCATTGGCGCTCACTTCGCCCTCACCGAGGCGACCTTGGTGCAGGCCGAACTCATGCGCTCGTTCCGGATTGAGCTGGTGACAAGTCGGCCGGTCTTGCCCGTTGCAGTGGTGACCACCCAGCCGGATCACGCGCCGCTGTTCCGCCTGCGACTCCGATAGGCTTCTGCCGGGATGATGAGCTTTCCGGCGTCGGATAACCCTCTAGGTCCATGTATAGGTATCAATTGAGAGGAGGAAGTCATGGCAAGAACGACCAAGTCGGTTAGCCGGCCCGCAAGACGGAGCGGGGAGCTTCCAAGAAGGATCTGTCGCAAGAATTTGTTTCAGAGTTTCAGATACTCTGCCGGAAGTCTTAGTGGCGGAGGGCGGGGTGTTCAAGGGCAGGCATTTTGATCGATCCGTGATCCTGCTCTGCATCCGGTGGTATTTGGCTTATAGCCTCAGCCTCCGGAACTTAGAGGAGATGATGGCAGAGCGCGGCATCTCCGTCGACCACGCGACCATCCACAGATGGGGCATTCGCTACTCACCCGAACTGCTGAAGCGCTTCAATTCATGCAAGCGATCCGTCACTGGCAAGTGGCACATCGATGAGACTTACATCAAGGTTCGCGGGCAGTGGCGGTATCTCTACCGCGCAATCGACAGCAACGGTGATACGGTCGAGTTCTGGTTCAGCGAACGGCGCAACCTGGCAGCCGCCAAGCGGTTCCTGCGCAAGGCTCTCAAGCGGCATGGCCGGCCTGAGAGGATCGTCATCGACGGCAGCCAAACCAATCAGGAAGCCATCATGTCGTGTGATGTCGAGAGCCGGTTGCAGGACCGGTCAAGGCGCAAGCTGAAGCCGATCCGGATCCGGCGAAGTGCCTACCTGAACAATCGCATCGAACAGGATCATCGAGCCATCAAGAGGCGAGTGCGGCCAATGCTCGGGTTCAAGGCGATGAATAGCGCTCGTGTGATCCTGGGCGGCATTGAGATGATCCACATGATGCGCAAGCAGCAGGCGATCTACGCCCGGAATCCGCAGCCCTCACTCGCCGAGCAGTTTGAGAGGCTTGCTGCCTGAAGCCAAGGCGATGCTCCAACCATTCTCTCGCATCCTTTCCAGATTTGCGACACAGCCGGCCACTCTCGTAGTCAACAAGCTGCGTGGCGGCCTGAAGATCGCTGCCGTCAAGGCTCCCGGCTTCGGCGACCGTCGCAAGGCCATGCTTGAGGACATCGCGATACTGACCGCCGGTCAGACCATCTCGGAAGACCTTGGCATCAAGCTCGAGAATGTCACCCTCGATATGCTGGGTCGGGCCAAGACCATTAGGGTGGAGAAGGAAAACACCACCATTGTCAGCGGGGCGGGCGACCGGCGGGACATCGAGGCACGCATCCAGCAGATCAAGGCACAGATCGAGGAGACCACCTCGGACTACGACCGTGAGAAGCTGCAGGAGCGCCTCGCCAAGCTCGCCGGGGGCGTTGCAGTGATCCGTGTCGGCGGGAGCACCGAGATTGAGGTGAAGGAAAAGAAGGATCGCGTCGACGACGCGCTGCACGCCACGAAGGCGGCGGTTGAGGAGGGCATTGTTCCCGGTGGCGGCACTGCTCTGCTGCGCGCCAAGGCGGCGGTCGCCAAGCTGAAGAGCGACAACCCGGACATCCAGGCCGGCATCAACATTGTGCTGCGCGCGCTTGAGGCTCCGATTCGCCAGATCGCCGAGAATGCTGGCGTCGAAGGCTCGATCGTGGTCGGCAAGATCACGGACAACACGCAGTCCGAAACCTTTGGCTTTGATGCTCAGACGGAGGAGTTCGTGGATCTGCTGCAAGCCGGTATTGTGGATCCAGCGAAGGTCGTCCGCACGGCTCTCCAGGATGCTTCTTCGGTTGCTGGCCTCCTCGTCACCACCGAGGCTATGGTGGCCGAGTTGCCGAAGAAGGAATCCGCTCCGGCGATGCCGGGTGGAGGAATGGGCGGCATGGACTTCTAACCCAGACAGCGAAGCAAGGCCCTGGAGACACCCGGGCCTTGCTCTTATGCCTCTACTGGCCTGTTACCGGATAGCTTTTGCCAGCCGGCTGTGTTTAGCGCTGAAGCCTCGGATCTTTCATCGGATGCATTGCCTGGACTGATCCGAGGCCTGTTTAGGATCGTCTCAGACGAGCGCTCAGGGCCTCTCCTTGGGAGAGGCCAAACGCAGGATGGATCGAGCTGATGTCCGTGGCACAGGCGTCTGGTCTCCACAAATCCGCTCGCAGATGGACCAGGGAACGTGTCCCGCAGCTTGGCCTGAAATGGTCACATTCGTGCGCAACCTCAGTGGTGACGCTTCGTTAATTATTTCTGCGCCCAAGGCCGCCAATGCTCCGACCTCTTGTTGCCCTTGCCCTCGTGCTCGCGACACCAACCTTCGCTCAGACCTATAGTCGTCCAGAGATCATCCGCGGGCCCTGCCGCCCTGATGGCTGCGACGAGTTCGCCATCCTGGCGGCCTCTCCCCTGACCGAGACAGGGGAGGGCACACTCATGCAGACCCGGGTGAAGACCTTCCATGCGAGTTCATCTGGACGCAGGGAACTCAGCGAGGAGAACGGGTATGTGTACTGCTCGCGAACCAGGCCGGCGATCGTGGCCGAGAAGGCTGGGCGCACGATGGCGTTTTATCTCGCGTCGTTCGCCACGAAGGAGAGCCGTGAGACCATCCGCCAGAACGCCAACTTCCATGCCCTGTACTTCAGCATCTGCCATGGCCTGGAAGCAGGCCGGGCAGCAGTCCAAAACCTGCCGGGTGTGGCCCATGAGCTTGGCTACCGGGTTGCGCTACCCCAGTCGCAGTCCGTGGCCCTGAACCGGGTCGAGGATATCCTGCCGCCCGAGAGCCGGCGCTCAGCCGAGGCTAGACATGACCTGCGCCCGGTTCCCCCGGTGAGCATGCCGCCGGGCGCTGCACGGCGGGACTGGGCTATCGACGAGCCAGCTGGCGAATTCAAAGGGTATCGTGAGGCAATGCCACCCCGGCCGCAGCCCGATGTTGTGGAGCGGGAGGAGGGGCTGCTGGCTGGTCCGCGCCGCCTGACCAACCGCGCCTTTGATGCCCTTGATGAGGTCGGCGATTGGATGCTTGGACGGCGATACTGATCCCAAGACAGGGGCGCTATTGGTCATGGCGCCAGCGTAAGCTGTTAATATTCTTCGGACAAGAAGTTGCCCATGAGCCCATAGCCACAATGGTCCCTCTTCATTGCCCGCCCTGGAAGAGATCGGCAGCACGTCATCCGGGATCCTCAGGGCGAGCTCCGGCTCATCTTCGGCGAAGACGAAGGCACACGGATCAACGATCGTCTGGCGAGATATCTTGTCGAGAGCCTGAATGCGGGTCTGGAGGTACAAGACTCGAACCCGGATGAGGGCTGGTTCGTCGACAGCTCGGGCGACGGTAACGAGCAGGATCCGCCCATTCTCATTCGCGACCCCGATTTCGAGATCCGGCTCGAGATCCTCGACACAGAGAGCCCCGAGGATGATCGGGCGCTGGGCCGAAAGGTTGTGGCTCTGATCAATACCTACTTCATGCAGAACGAGGTTTCACATTCAAATGCTTCCTCCGCTGGCTCTCCAACAGAAAACCAGCATACCGGATCCAAACGCTGAGCAGTGGAGCAGATAGGGACCACATCGCAGGGCAACCATGTCTTAGCTTGTATCGCAACCTTCTTGTCGAAATGTTTGTTCAACGAAATTCGCATGTTGACGCAAGGCTAAAACGTCAGTCTCGTTCCGTTCGGGATCGAAGCACGGAGGCGGCATAGCCACTTGGAGCGACTTTGTTCTTCGGATAGGTCAACATCCCGCCGATGCTATTTTGAGCCTTCTGTAAGTCATCCTTGGCGGTCGCTTCTAACGCAGTACTCAATCAAGAACACATGCTGCGCCGATCCCATGGACGGCGAGGGCGGTCGGCTTGCCTTTGGAAACTGTCGGGCTCTGC
>NZ_JAMXFI010000185.1:0-15999 GCF_025460875.1 Microvirga yunnanensis | reverse complement strand
CGGCCGGGCTCACCATCGACCAGTTCGCCCCGCGCCTGTCCTTCTTCTGGGCGGTGGGCATGAACTTCTTCATGGAAGTGGCCAAGATGCGCGCCGCGCGCCTGCTTTGGGCGAAGCTCGTGAAGGGCTTCAACCCGCAAAGCGAAAAGTCCCTGCCCCTGCGCACGCACTCGCAGACCTCGGGTTGGTCGCTGACGGCGCAGGACGTGTTCAACAACGTCACCCGCACCTGCATCGAGGCCATGGCGGCGACCCAAGGCCATACGCAGTCGTTGCATACCAACGCGCTGGACGAGGCGCTCGCGCTCCCGACCGACTTTTCGGCCCGTATCGCCCGCAACACGCAGCTCTTCCTGCAGCAGGAGAGCGGCACCACGCGCATCATCGACCCGTGGGGCGGCTCGTACTATGTGGAGCGGCTCACCTACGAGCTGGCGCAGAAGGCCTGGAGCCACATCCAGGAGGTCGAAGCCCTGGGCGGCATGGCGAAGGCCATCGAGGCGGGAATTCCGAAGCTGAAGATCGAGGAGGCGGCGGCCCGCACCCAGGCGCGCATCGATTCCGGACACCAGAAGATCATCGGCGTGAACGCCTTCCGCACCGATGACGAGGCGTCCATCGACATCCTCAAGGTCAACAACGCCGCCGTCCGCGCAAGCCAGATCGAGAAGCTCCAGCGCCTGAAGGCCGAGCGCAACCAGGCCGATGTGGAAGCGGCGCTTTCTGATCTCTCGAACGTGGCCGCGTCCGGCGAAGGCAACCTGCTCGATCTCGCCGTGAAGGCCGCCCGCGTCAAGGCGACAGTGGGCGAGATCTCCGACGCGCTGGAGAAGGTCTGGGGCCGTCACCGCGCCGAGATCAAGGCGATCTCGGGCGTTTACAAGCGGGAGGTCGGCATGGCGTCGCCAGCCGTGGAGAAGGTTCGCGCCCTGGTCGAGCAGTTCGAGCACGACGATGGCCGGCGCCCGCGCATTCTGGTGGCCAAGATGGGCCAGGACGGACACGACCGCGGCCAGAAGGTGATCGCCTCCGCGTTCGCCGATCTCGGCTTCGACGTGGATATCGGCCCGCTCTTCGCGACGCCCGCGGAGGCGGCCCGCCAGGCGATCGAAAACGACGTGCACATCATCGGCGTGTCGTCGTTGGCGGCCGGTCACCTGACCCTGGTGCCGGAGCTGAAGGGGGAACTCGCCAGGTACGGCCGCGACGACATCATGATCGTGGTGGGCGGCGTGATCCCGCCGCAGGACTTCGACGCCCTTCATCAGGCCGGAGCCTCGGCGATCTTCCCGCCCGGCACCGTCATCGCCGACGCGGCCGTGAACTTGATCCGTGAGCTGAGTGCCCGTTTAGAGTTCAAGGAGGAACCCATGCCACAGTGATGTGTATGGCTTAGGGAAAAGGCACACCGGCAGATCTTTGCTCTATCTGCGAATTACCGGACCAAGCTTACAGGTACGAGATTGGAGAAATCGTGATTGGGCGCGAGAACCATATCGCGATTGTCGTACCCGACATTGAGGCCAGCAGAGCGCGGAAGCCCAATATCGGAGCCTGCGGCTCACCTATCCTCTCCCCATCCAAAGGATTTCGATGCAAGTCTAATATAGCGTGAGGAAATTTTGCAATGAACGAGTTTTCGATGGGCAAAAAATTGCGAAATTTTTTGACTTTTGAAGATGCCAAGCGCACCTGTAGGATCCCAAGTCGTTATCGTTGACGTAATCTATAAGGTCGAGGTCGGGCTCGCGAAACTCTCTGCACAAAGAATTCTTGAATGAAGGATGATCCATGTTTCCGCAACGTCTGACCGAAGGCTACCGCGCATTCCTCAATGAACGCTTCCCGCGCGAGAAGAACCGCTTCGAGACCCTGGCCGAGAAGGGCCAGGCGCCCGAAGTGATGGTGATCGGCTGCTGCGACAGCCGCGTCTCCCCGGAGGTCATCTTCGACGCGAGCCCGGGCGAATTGTTCGTGGTGCGCAATGTGGCGAACCTGGTGCCGCCCTTCGAGACCGGGGGCGATTACCACAGCACCTCGGCGGCGCTCGAATTCGCCGTGCAGGCCCTGCGCGTGAAGCACATCGTGGTGCTGGGCCATGCCCGCTGCGGCGGCATCCGGGCCTTCGCGGACGAGACCGCCCCCCTGTCGCCGGGTGACTTCATCGGCCGCTGGATGAACCTGATCAAGCCCGCGGGCGAGCGGATCGGCCCGCGCGGGAACATAAATTTCGCCGACTATCTCACCCGTCTCGAACTGGCGGCCATTGAGAACAGCCTCAACAACCTAATGACCTTCCCCTGCATTCGCACCCTCGTGGAGCGCGGTAAGCTGGAACTCCACGGCGCTTACTTTGGCGTGGCGTCCGGTGTCCTGATGGTGCGTGACCCGGAGACTGGTGAGTATCGGTCTATGGTCGAGGACATGCCCCACCGGGTCTCGATGTTCTCCGCAACGGACGGAACTGCGATGGCACCGGCTTCGGCAAGAATGTCTTGGCTTTAGACTCAACGTAGTCGACGATGAGGCCACATTGGCGATAAGCCCTTAGGCCAACCTGTACATACGGGCATCTACAAATTGGAAGCCGAACTCACTTCTCGGCTATCATCTACAAGGAGAAGTCTTCCGTGGAAAATATCGGCGTGTTCAACAGCGCACAGGGCGCTGAGGCCTCCGGCCTCCGCAATCTCAAACGGGTCTACTGGAACCTCGAGGCGCCTGCTCTCTACGAGCAGTCCCTGACCCGGGGCGAGACCCGGCTCGTGCAGGGCGGGGCGCTCCTGGCCGACACCGGCGTGCATACGGGCCGCTCGCCCAAGGACAAGTTCGTGGTGCGCGACGAGACCACGGAAAACACCGTGTGGTGGGACAACAACGGCGCCATCACGCCCGGCCATTTCGACACCCTGCTGGCCGACTTCCTGGCCCATGCGGAAGGCAAGGAGCTGTTCGCGCAGGACCTCTACGGCGGCGCCGATCCGGCCTACCGGGTCGAGGCCCGTGTGTTCACGGAATATGCCTGGCACTCGCTCTTCATCCGCAACCTGCTGATCCGTCCGGATCGCGGCGAGCTCGCCGATTACGTGCCCGGCCTGACCATCATCGACCTGCCGTCCTTCAAGGCGGACCCGGCCCGTCACGGCTGCCGCACGGAGACGGTCATCGCCTGCGACTTCAAGCGCAAGATCGTGCTCATCGGCGGCACGTCCTATGCGGGCGAGATGAAGAAGTCGGTCTTCACCTATCTCAACTACGTGCTGCCCGCCCAGAAGGTCATGCCCATGCATTGCTCGGCCAATGTGGGCGACCGGGGCGACGTGGCCGTGTTCTTCGGCCTCTCGGGCACCGGCAAGACAACGCTTTCGGCCGATCCGAACCGCATCCTGCTCGGCGACGACGAGCATGGCTGGGGCCCGAACGGCGTGTTCAACTTTGAGGGCGGCTGCTACGCCAAGACCATCCGTCTGTCCCGCGAGGCGGAGCCCGAGATCTTCTCCACCACCGAGCGTTTCGGCACGGTGCTGGAGAACGTGACGATCGACCCGATCACCCGCATTCCCGATTTCGACGACGCGTCGAAGACGGAAAACACGCGCTGCGCCTATCCCCTGGACTTCATTCCCAATGCGAGCGCCACAGGCCGCGCGGGCATCCCGAAGAACATCGTGATGCTCACCTGCGACGCTTTCGGCGTGCTGCCTCCCATCGCCAAGCTGACGCCGGCCGAGGCCATGTACCATTTCCTCTCCGGCTACACCGCCAAGGTGGCGGGCACGGAGAAGGGCGTGAAGGATCCGGAGGCGACCTTCTCGACCTGCTTCGGCGCGCCCTTCATGCCGCGTCATCCGTCTGAATACGGCAACCTGCTGCGCGATCTCATCGCCAAGCACTCGGTGGATTGCTGGCTCGTCAACACGGGTTGGACGGGCGGCAAGTACGGCGTCGGCCGGCGCATGCCGATCCGCGTCACCCGCCGCCTGCTCACCGCAGCCCTCGACGGTTCGCTCTCCCGGGCCGATTTCCGCCGCGATCCCTATTTCGGCTTCGCGGTTCCGACCTCGGTGCCCGGTGTCGAGCCGCACATCCTCTATCCGGTGAAGACCTGGCAGAACAAGGCGGAGTTCGCCGAGACCGCCAAGCGCCTGATCGACATGTTCAACGAGAACTTCAAGCGCTTCGAGGGCCATGTGGATTCCGACGTCCGCTCGGCCGCGCCGCAGACGTCGATCGCGGCCTGAATTATAGAGGTGGTTTGGGTGATTTTGAACTGTGCCGGAGCTTGGCTCGACTCTTTGACCCTGTCCATGACTGCCGGTGTTTCAACTTCACCCAAGCCGTCTCAGTAAGTTGGCTGTGTCATCACAGTCAGTCGATGTACATGCGCATAGTGTTTGAAGGCGGGGCCTGCAGCTCAATCGTCAACGTCTGCGGCTCTAACGCTCTATTCCAACTGTCCCGCTCCTCTCTGAAAAAGACAGTCCAATCCATACGGCGTCTGAATAGGGTCCGAGCAACGGATTTCCATCAAGCAAAAGGGCTTGGATCGCTTCAAGTTCTTCGCCAGCTTGGTCCTCGTGTCAGACTTATCGATGACCCGCCCTTTGGGAGGACCGAGACTGGAGTGAAGCGCCATACATGCCTAGCTGTGAGATCTGAGGAGGTTGTTCATCCCGTCTGAGGGCCTGAAGGTGGTCGTTGCGACACGATTGCCGATGGACCTGAGGAATGAACAACCTGCACCAGAATGCCCGTGCGACCCGGCTGGGTCGAGCGGAAATGATCCGCCGCATCCTTGAGGAGGGCCGGCCTCTTCGCGAAGTGGCCCAAGTCTTTGGCGTCAGCGAGCGCACCGCCCGCAAGTGGCTGGCCCGCTATCGGGCGGAAGGACCAGGCGGGTTGGACAACCGCTCGTCCTGCCCGAGAACCGTTGCCAATCGAACCGGTGAGTACTGGATCAGCGTGATTGAGATGCTCCGGCGGGAGTACCGGCTCACCGCCGAGGAGATCGCCGGCAAGCTGAAGCTGGCCCGCTCCACTGTCGCAGCCTGGCTCACCCGACGTGGGCTGGGCCGCTTGGCAGCGCTCCAGCCCAAGGAGCCACCCCGACGCTATCAGCGCCAGCATCCTGGCGAACTGATCCACCTGGACATCAAGAAGCTGGCCCGCTTCGAGCGTGTGGGGCATCGCATCACGGGTGACCGGCGCAACCCCAGCACTGGCGCAGGGTACGACTGCTTTCATGTAGCCATCGATGACGCCACTCGGCTGGCCTATGTCGAGGGGTTGCAGGATGAGACCCGCCGCTCGACTACGACCTTCCTGGTCAGAGCTCTGCGCTGGTTCAGAGCGCGCGGGATCCAGGTTGAGCGGGTGATGACGGATAACGGGTCAGGGTACGTCGCGCGGCTGTTCCGCAAAGTCCTGAGGATGCTCGGGATCCGGCACATCCGCACCCGTCCTTACACGCCCAAGACGAATGGCAAGGCCGAGCGCTTTATCCAGACGCTCCTGCGCAAATGGGCCCATACGATCCCATTCAGTTCATCGGACACTCGGGCCGCTGACCTGCCGCGGTGGCTGACCTGGTACAATCAGCAGCGCCCGCATGGTAGTCTTGCCCGACGAACACCAGCTCAGACCCTCGCCGGAACAACCTGATCAGAACTCACAGAAATCGAAACCGGGAACCTTGTCCGTCGGGGAATCATATCGAAGTCTACCACTCGGAGAGAGGGTACGGGACCTATTCTGTCGAGAGCATCCAACGGCATGGCAGCACCGTTAAACTGGAAGTTTATGACTACCAGACTGGAGAGTACCAAACGTTCGAGATGGAAGACTAACCCTGTAGCTTAAGCTCGGCGTGGGAGGCTATCCCGGTCTTCCCAGGCCCTCGATTGAGGCAACTCAGCTCCGCCCATCTACGTTGTCTGGGACGTGTGCCGACTGGAGGGCTTTATGACTCACAAGGATCGCGTTGCGCTCTATAGCTGGATTGGAAAAGTTCTGGCGTCGTCCGCCATTATCGGCGGAGCCGCTTCTTCGGCCTTTGTGGTCTCAGAACCTAACTGTGGCTCAGAGGTAGGCTAAATCCGTACAGCCCGATCCACCATTCCCCGCCTGTCGCTGAGGCTGGTGGAAATGCGGCTATGCTTGGATGCTGGCCAAGCCTGAACGAGCCTACATGGAGGCACACGATGGATAAGACTCGAAAGGTTGCCGACGCTGTCCTTGCGGAGTTGGAGACGCGGCAAGGCTTCCGTGAGTGGTGGGCCAGTGTCGATCCGGAGACGCAGAACCAAATCCTGGAAGCAGTTGGAACCGCCGCTATCGAGGCCGTCGAGAACAGCGAATAGGGACGCTCAGCGTGGGGGCATATCAAGGAGCGGTTAAGCCTTAATCGAGCCCCACCGTCTTGAGCGTGCTGTCCTCGACCACCAGGACTATCGGTTGCTCTGCCTCAAGCTCCTTTAGGGTCAGATCTCGCCAGTAGCGGAGCTCGGCCGTATCCCTGCCGACCTGTTCCTCTGCGATGATAGCTTCCCAGGCAAGCCCTTGCTCGTTGGCGAGCTCGCAAGCGCGGGCCGTGATTTCCTCCTCCGTGAACCGAGGCGTGCTCATGAGGATCTCCCTATCGCGGATGGGATGATGCCAAGCAAGTGTGACGGGATGGTGATGGCCCACCGTCGCCGGCTACGATGGCCGGGCCGTCGGAATGTTGTCTCCTGGCAGTTCGGGCGGCTCTCGCGGCAAGTCAGGCCCGTCGCTGGGATTAGGATCCTCCTCCAAGGAACCTTCTAACGGCTATGTCTGTTGACATGTAGCGAACAGGTGTGTATTTATACACACCATGGACAGCCGGGATATTATAGCGGCGCTTGAGGCGGATGGCTGGCAAAGAGTGGCCCAAAAGGGCAGCCACGTACAATTCAAGCACCCTACAAAGCCTGGTCGTGTGACAGTCCCACATCCGAAACGTGACATCCCAGTAGGAACGCTCCGGAGCATAGAAAGGCAAGCGGGGCTAAAATTGAGGTGAACTATGCGTCGTCACTACATCGCTCTGATCCATAAGGAAGAAGGTAGCGACTACGGCGTGTCATTTCCTGATTTGTCGGGTTGCGTTACCGCTGGAACAACCCTTGATGAGGCGCGATCCTTTGCCGAAGAGGCATTGGCACTGCACCTTGAAGGATTGGCGGAAGATGGTGAGGCTATTCCAGAGCCATCCTCCCTAGAGGCTATTATGTGCGACCCCGAAAACCGGGAGGGCGTTGCCATTCTAGTTGCAGCTCCGCAAAACTCAGCCAAGACGGTTCGTGTGAACATCACCATGCCCGAAGATGTCTTGGAACAAGTTGACCGCTATGCAGAAAGCCACGGCTATAACCGCTCTGGCTTACTTACACAGGCGGCCAAGCGGATGATGGAAATGGAAGCAGCCTAGTATTCCGACTATCCGGCAAAATGAACCCGCTGGCGCGAGCCAGCGGGTTCATTTTGCCCTTGATGTTTTGGGCATATCTGCGGCGCGCTTTAGTACTGCAGCTGGGCATTGTGCGTTGTCTTAGACACGGAGGTGTCGCGCCATGATGCACGCAAGCGAGGCCCATCGCTGGGCCGATCGGTTGGACGATCTGTGCCCCGCATTGAGCCACGACGGCGGGCCCGGGCCTACTTGCAGGGTCTGCTCGCGCCGCTGGAGCGCATGAACGGTTGGCACCTGGCCGAAGCCGCCGGCGATCCCAACCCCGATGGCGTGCAGGATTTCCCCGCCCGCATGCACTGGGATGCCGACGCCGTGCTCGAAGACCTGCGCCTATGTGGTCGAGCATTTCGGTGATCCTGACGCCGTGCTGGTGCTCGACGAGACCGGCTTCATCAAGAAAGGCAACGCCATTCGCGAGCAGGCGCAGGAGCAAGACGTCTGGGCCAACATCCCGCCCAAGAGCAACCGCAAGGGTTCGTTTGTCTTCAGTGCGTTCCTGTACCGCTACAGAAATCTGGTGGAGCGCTTCTTCAACAAGCTCAAACAATTCCGCGGCATTGCCACGCGGTACGACAAGAACCCGGACAACTTACTAGCCGCTATCAAGCTGATCTCAGCTCGCATCTGGATCCGCAGTTATGAGCCCGCTGCCTAGATGTCAGGCATGATTGAACCCACGCTGCATCCGATCCGCATGATGTGCGCTGCACGATCGTATCCGACAGCTTACCCATGACCCTTTGAACCGAGCATGAACTTGACGATCTCGTCTCATCATTGCCTCTTGATAGGCGGTAAGGGCTTTCTGTATCAACACCAAGGTGACGCGATCATACCGTTGAGGCCATCGCAGCTTGCACCATTTCGTTCACCATTGGAGAAGGCTGTTCTCTGAGCCGACGCTGTTCGATCTGACAAACCCCTCGCATGCCAAGGCTGCTTGTCAGGAACGCCTCGTCGGCGTCCAGAATGTCCTCGGCTGAGAGCCGCATCTCAACTGCGCCTAAGTCCAACATGGCCGCACGCATGACACCCGGAAGCGCTCCATCGCCGAGCGGAGGGGTCATGATCTGTCTACCCCGAACGAGAAACAGGTTAGCCGCCGTTGCCTCAGCGAGCAATCCTGCCGTGTTACAAAGAATCGCATCATCTGCTCCTCGCGCGGCGGCCTCACGCCGCGCGAGGACATTATCGAGACAGTTGAGGCTCTTAACACCTGCGAGAGGAGAATACTCGTTGCGGCGGGTGCACCTTGCCAGAACGCAACGCGCAGACGCCAGATGTGGGGCAAGGGGATACGCAGTGATCAGGATCGTCGGCTGTGGATCAGCAGGTGGAAGGATGCCCCGCGGGCCACTCCCGCGCGTGATGGTGAGGCGCAGAGACCCATCTGACAAGCTATTTGCGTCGAGTAAGGCTTGGAAAGCAGCGGTAAAATTAATCGGTGGCAGGGCGAGCCCGATCACCCGGGCGCCAGCATGAAGCCGCGCGAGATGCGCAACAAGCCTGCGCGGTTGGCCGGCCTGAACCAGGATGGTCTCAAACAATCCGTCACCGAGCATCAGTCCGCGGTCCGTCGGTACAATTCGTGCCGTTTCGACGGAGCACAGGGTGCCATTGAGCCAGACCTTCATGCTGCCCTGCCCGCGACAGCCTGGAGGAGCGGCCGGAGTTTGACCATGGCTTCCTTGAACTCTAACTCCGGACACGAATCGGCGGTAATCCCACCACCGGCCTGTGCCAGGATGGTGTCCCCTGCGCAGGTGAGGGTCCGGATGGCGATATTGCTGTCCATTGCACCGTCGAACCCAATCCACGCAATGCTCCCGCAATAGACGCCTCGAGGGGCCGACTCCAGTTCGGCAATGATCTCCATAGCGCGGATCTTTGGAGCTCCGGTGATCGACCCTCCTGGAAAGCTCGCCCGCAGGAGATCGACCAGCCCGAATTCAGGTCTGAGCTTCCCTTGCACAGCGGAGACGAGATGATGGACCGAAGCGAAAGTCTCGAGACCGCAGAGCTGCGGGACATGAATGCTGCCCAAGGTACAGACCCGGCCAAGATCATTCCGCATCAGATCAACGATCATTGTGTTTTCGGCGCGATCCTTTGCACTGTGAGTGAGCTCAAGGGCAAGCGCGGCATCACGGGTCGGATTGGGATCGCGCCTCCGGGTGCCCTTAATCGGACGGGTCTCCACGTGTCCGTCTGGGTCCAATTGGAGAAAGCGCTCCGGCGAGGCACTCGCTACACTCAATCCTGGACCACAGCGGAGAAAGGCCGCGAACGGTGACGGACTAAGGGCACGCAGCCTTCGGTAGAGCATAAAGTCATTGAGACCCTTTGGCCGTGAGGCACGATAGCGCTGGGTCAGATTGGCTTGGAAAATGTCGCCGGCGCGAATGTAGTCGATTACTTTGCTGATCGAAGCCTCAACCGTGTCGCGCGCTTGCTCATACTGCCATGTCGCGAGAGGCGACCAGTCGAGAGAGGGAATCTCTTGAGAACTGGCCTCCATCCGGGCTGCGACGGCTTTTCCCCGCTCCTCAGCACGCTGGCGCCTCGCGGCCTCAGATTTCTCAGGAACCCCGCTACTCACAACCCATGACTGACGGGTTCTGAGGTCGAACGCGACAATCACGTCGTAAAGACCTAACACCATTTCCGGAAGGTTAAGATGATCGACCGCCGGTTCGGGTAACGCTTCCAAATGGCGGCCCAGGCCATAGCCGAAAAATCCGACAGCGCCGGTGCCAAAGGGGACTGGGATCTCCCCCGCCGGGAGACGGTGAGCCGCAAGCTCGCGCTCCAGAACCGTGAAGGGATCTCCGCGGACCGGGACGCCATTGATCGTGGCCTCATCGTGCGCTGCAATGACGCGGAATGGTTCCACGGCAATATAAGCATAACGGCTTCGTTCGTCATTGGTGGAAGCGCTGTCGAGGAGCGCCGCATAGGGATCAAACGCGAATGCCTGAAATGTCACAAGTGGATCGCGAAACGGTAGTGGGAGAACGAACAGCGACATCTCTAAATGGATCCATCACATTCTTGAAGGGATTGTCTTGAGCTAATTAGCACGAGCTTCCCGGCAGATCGTTTCTGGCACCGGACCTCAGAAAATATTCATTGAGAACTTCGCCCTGTGCCCACAAAGTATTAACCGCGTTTAACGGGACCACGTGACGTTGAGAGACTGACGCAGGAACGTAAGGAGCCTCATTAACTGCGATGCATAAGCGCTCATCCGAAACAATCTCCAACCAGTGGAGGTGAGGTACACCTTCCATTCCTCTGGCAAACACAATCGCTGCTGCCCCACCAATGGAGCGCCTCGCAGGGGCGTATCAACAGCATTCACGAGAGGCAAATTACGGATGGCTGCGGGAGCCGCGCCGGATGAAATCCTCCAGAAGTGCCGCGACCAGACGATCAGATACCACCGCCTTTTTGGGCGAAGTTATCGAGGATTGCAAGCATGGGAGGTGTCCTCCAGAAGCCAAGATCCTGGGCAGTGTTTCCGCGATTGGCTGGATCCCAAACAATGCCTTGGTCACACTGATCGGTCCACCTTACTCCACAACGTGCTGCCTCAGGGTAAGTCCAAGCCAAGATCAAGGATCGGCGCGCTATGTGTGATCCAGCCGGTCGAGATCAGATCCACGCCTGAGGCTGCGATGGCAGGTACCGTCGCAACCGTAACCCGGCCGGAGGCCTCCGTGATGGCTCGCCCATTCACGCGCCGAACGGCCTCGACCAGGGTGTCTGGGCTCATGTTGTCGAGCAGAATGGCTTCAGCTCCAACCTCCAGCACCTCATCCAGCTGATCGAGAGTATCGACCTCGATCTCGATCTTGACGAGGTGACCCACACTTGCGCGCGCGCGCTCCAGCGCCGGCCGGACGCCTCCGACAAGGGCAATGTGGTTGTCCTTGATCAGAACGGCATCATCGAGCCCAAAGCGATGGTTGGCGCCTCCACCCGCCCGGACGGCATGCTTCTCGAGCGAGCGCAGTCCCGGGGTGGTCTTGCGTGTGCAGACGATCCGGGAATACCCGTGAGGCCGGACAGCGTCAACGAGAGCCGCAGTCGCTGTTGCGATCCCCGAGAGCCGGCAGAGCAGATTGAGCGCCACACGTTCCGCCGAGAGAATGCTCCGGGCCGGTCCATTTACCCGCAGAACAGCGTCTCCCCGTTCCACATGGCTGCCATCGGGGCGGTCCAAGGTGACCGTGACCGCACGGTCAATTAAGGTGAATGCCAGAAGCGCTGCATCGATGCCGGCGACCACCCCGGGTTCACGCGCCACAATAGCCCCGTGCAATCTCGCGTCGGCGGGAATGACGGCATCGGTCGTGATGTCGCCGGCCCGGCCCAGATCTTCGAGCAGTGCTGCGCGCACGATCGGCTCCACCAGCAAGCGCGATAGCGGGGCGAGGGCGTTCTGTGTGACAAGGAACGGCTTCATACGACTCTCCTAGCAGGTGCGGCTGGTTCGTTGCCGGTTTGGGCTGTGATGTGCAATGCCTGATCGAGGGTGGCCTCGGTATGCTGTTCCGGAAGCAGGTGAGGGTGATCGAGCCGCTGATGGGCGCCTCGGCTCTCGCTTCGGCTGTATGCGGCTATGGCGATCATCAGGCTGATCAGGGCGGCGTCGCGCTCACCCGTTGTACGCGCCACGTGAACCAGTGCTCGGAGGTGGCAGATCGCCCCTCTCAACCCTGCCGCATCGCGAAGCACGCCAACCTGACCGTCCATCCACGACCGGATCTGTGGGAGACGCGGACATGCCTGATCACCAGAGCCGGACGGTTGCAGAGCAAGAGGAGGTGAGGGCGACTGGCTGGCGGGCGAGCCACATGTTGCCCCCTTGATGTCATCAGCAATCCATTCGGCATAAGCCAGGGCCTCTAGGAGCGAGTTGCTCGCCAGCCGGTTCGCCCCATGGAGGCCGGTTGACGCAACCTCGCCGCACGCCCAGAGCCCTTCAACCGCGCTGCGACCCCAATGGCCCACTTTGATCCCGCCCATGTGGTAATGGGCGGCGGGGCGCACGGGGATCGGATTGGCAACCGGATCAAGACCAGCGGCGCGGCACAGTGCCGTCACGCCTGGGAACCTGCAGGTGATCCGCTCCCCAAGCACCTGGCGCGTGTCGAGGAACACGCGCTCACCGGCACAGATCTGGGCGAAGATCGCCCGGGCGACCACGTCGCGCGGTGCCAGCTCCGCCCCGGGAATGTCCTGCATGAAGCGCTCCCCGCGGCTGTTGACGAGCACCGCCCCTTCGCCGCGCAGCGCCTCGGTGGCCAGCGGCATCGGATCAAGACCGGCCGCAATGGCTGTCGGATGGAACTGAACGAACTCGAGATCGCGCAGCACCGCGCCCGCACGGGCTGCGAGCGCCAGTCCGCCGCCAATCGCACTCAAGGGGTTGGTGGTGTGCGCGTAAAGACCTCCGACCCCGCCTGTCGCCAATACCACGGCCCGGCCCGGGATTAGGATGGGCTCATCCCTGCCTTCGAGGCCTCCCGTGGTGCAGAACACCCCGGTCACCTGACCGTTGGCATCGAGCGCCAGTTCAGTCACCCGATGACCCTCCCGGACCTCGATCCATGGGGTTTTCCTAACAACCTGGATGAGGGCCTCGAAAGCGCTTTTGCCGGTTTTGTCGCCCTCCGCATGAACGATCCGCCGACGGGAATGGGCGGCTTCCAGCCCCAGGATCAGATCCTCACCCGACGCGGTTCGATCAAATGAGGTACCCTGAGCCATCAGCCACTCGATACAGGCGGGCGCGGCGGCGGCCACCCGAGCGGCAACATCAGGATCGCTCAGACCGGCTCCCGCCCAACAGGTGTCGGCGGCGTGCAGGGCAGGGTGGTCATCGGTTCCGAGGGCTGCGGCTATCCCACCCTGCGCCAGAGGCGTGGAGGCCTGCTGCCCCAAGGGGGAGGCGACGATCAAGGTCACGGGCAGCGGTGTTAGGTGCAGGGCGGTTGCGAGCCCTGCGATGCCGCCGCCCACGACCACCACACGGTCGCGCGGATGGATGGTTTTCATGCTCGGCCCTCAGCGAACAGCGAGCATGCGCTCGACCGCCAGCCGGGCTCGCTCGGCCACTGCCGGATCGATCGTGACTTCGTGCCGGCGCTGCTCAAGAGCCTGATGAATCTTGGGCAGGGTGATGCGCTTCATGTGCGGGCACAGATTGCAGGGCCGCACAAACTCGACCTCGGGATACAGAGCCGCCACGTTGTCGCTCATCGAGCACTCGGTCACGAGGGCGACCCGGGCCGGGCGCTTCTCGCCGACGAAGTCAGCCATCCCGGCGGTCGATCCGGCATAGTCCGCCTCGGCAATGACCTCCGGCGGCGCCTCCGGATGGGCCAGCACCACGACATCTGGGTAGCTTTCGCGCACGGCTCGGATGTCCTCAGGGGTGAAGCGCTCGTGGACCTCGCAGTGCCCTGCCCATGTGATGATCTCAATCCCGGGCACTTGGGCGGCCGTGTTCTGGGCCAGGAACTCGTCCGGCAGCATGATCACTCGATCAACGCCGAGGGACTCAATGACCTTCTTGGCATTGCCTGAGGTACAGCAGATGTCCGACTCGGCCTTCACGGCGGCAGACGTGTTCACATAGGTGACCACGGGCACGCCCGGATACCGCGCCCGCAGCTGACGCACATCCTCGGCCGTGATCGACTCAGCGAGTGAACATCCGGCCTCGGCGTCCGGGATGAGCACCGTCTTGTCGGGGTTCAGGAGTTTGGCGGTTTCCGCCATGAAATGCACGCCAGCGAGCACGATCACGTCAGCGTCCGTGTTCACCGCCTCACGAGCCAGAGCCAGGCTGTCGCCGACGATGTCGGCCACCGTATGGAAGATCTCTGGTGTCTGATAGTTGTGGGCCAGAATGACCGCGTTATGCTGACGCTTGAGCGCCAAGATGGCCTCAATGTCACTGGCGAACACGGGCCATTCCAGGGCCGGGACATGGTTTCGGACACGCGCGTAGAGCTCAGGCAGGGGCAGGGATACGGACGCAAACGAAGCAGCACTGGCCATGGCAGCCTCCTATGCTCGCTGTGAGCATTAGTGGGTCACATTAATACTCATACTGAGCATTACTGATGCGTAAGAAAACCGGCTTTGTAGCCAGCGCATGACTTATGCTAGGCGCGAGTATAAGTCATCGTCAACCCACAATCTGCGGCAACAGTGCTTCATCTTAGGCGGGGCAGGCGTACGCCGGGCGCCGGACGCTCTACCAGCACCTCTCGCCGGAAGCGCACCAGCCGGGCCGGGCGCCCACCTGTCTCGGCCGAAATCTCGCCTGTTTCCTCCACCAGCCCCTGCATCTCGATCAGGCGGCGGAAGTTCTGCTTGTGCAGCCGGACACCGGACAATGCCTCCACCGTCTTCTGAAGGTCGAGCAGGGTGAAGGAGGCCGGCATGAGCTCGAAGATGACGGGCCGGTACTTGATCTTGCCGCGCAGGCGGCCGATGGCCGTGGCCAGGATCCGCCGATGGTCGAGCGCCATCCACTGTCCAGGTGCGAACCGCATCTTGGCGGAGCCAGATGGCTGTGCGTCGCGGAAGGCCTCAGCTACCAGACCCGCCTCGAACAGGAGTTCATACCGCTCCAGCACCCGTTCATCGGTCCATGTCCCGGATTCAAAGCCAAATGTGAGTTCGATCCGTTCCTCACGAAAGGTTCTGAGAGCCTTCCCACCCGAACGGGCCCACGCCTCCAGGGCTGGTTCGATGACCTTGAGCGCCTGTGGACGACCCTCACGCCAGTCCTCCCACGGAAGATAGTTGTACCAATTGCGCCAGGCGGCATGGACCAGCCCGGCCGGCCGCGCCTCCCGCACGAGGGCGAGATAGGCAATCGATAGGGCATGCCCGGTCCCGGGCACATCGGCTTCGGTCCGGTCGCGGTCGCCAAAGGTATAGAGCTGCTCGACGTAGCCGAGTGTCAACTGTGTCTGCTCGGCCACCCACGTCCGCAAGCCCATTTCCAGGGTGCGATGCTGCGATTGCAACGGCCCGGACGGCAGCCCCTCCAGCTGGTCGACCCGGACGGCGAGGACCCGCGGCTCGTCCGGCGTGGCCGCCATGATCACGGCGCTGAGATCGACGGTCGGGGCAAGATAACGCTGCTTGAGGGTCTTAGGGCGCCGGGTGGTCGGGGCAGAAGGCATGGAAACTCAAAAGCTACAGGGTCTGGGTCAGAATGGTGGAAGTCTTTGTGCCTCCTGTCGAGGGCTTTATTACAGAGGCAAGACTAAGGACCTAGATAAAGGCTGTTTTGCTGGGTACCGCCCAAAAATCGAATCTGCCATGGAAGCCCATCGGCACGATCGGGTGCCCAGCTGGGCAGTATGCACTCGCAGCCCTCCATTGCTCCTCACCTGATCTTTTGAATTGTGCCCTGATGAAGCGACTTGTCTCTCACCGGCCGCAGGCCATCGATCTCTGGCTGACGGCCACGGCAGCAT
>NZ_JAMXFI010000184.1:0-16120 GCF_025460875.1 Microvirga yunnanensis | reverse complement strand
ACCAGGCGACGCTCCTCCATCTGCTCCGTCGTCAAATGCGTCGGACGCCAAACGTTGCCTTCCATCGCGCACCTCCTCACGATGACGGACACCGCCCTATGTTACACCCGGCGCGTGAGGATCAATAGAATGATTATCGGATCGCACCCCGCAAAATTAGTTCTGCTCCGTAGGGTTTATGAACTAAAAATTCAACTAGGGCGGAAAATCAAATAGAGTTCCGACCGCGAGCTTTTGCACGGCAGCTAAGTTGATGAAAAATGGCTCGATTGAATATCAATTTTGATAACGGTGAACCTCTCGTAACGTTTGGTTTAGGGGCATTGTGGTGGGGAGCGACCGCCAGATGTATCACCCTTGCTGCAGCTTCACCAAGCGGCTGGATGGAGGCGCCGTTTCCAGCGCTCACTGCGCGGGAGTTGGGCGGCGGCCTGATGCCTGGTCCGCTTGGCAGGGATCGCTTTCGATGGTTTCACAATATCCGAAGCGGCGATCAAGCTGTCCGTATCAGAGATCGGTATTGCCTGAATCTCGGTTTGTGGTGTCTCCACTGGCTCGGCGAGTTCAGAAGGCTTCGTCCGTCGCGTCCGTGCCTTCGTCTTCTGACTTTCCGTGTCCTGGAGCTGGGTTGCCTGGACAGGGATTGCATTCTTCTCGGCAACAGGAGCGACCTCGGTCTGAGGCTGGGCCTCTGCAATCAATGATGCAGGGGATGAGCCTTCGCCCGCTTCCCCCTCGGCGGCCGCGTGCAGATCGAGTTCGATCTGCTCCCTGCCAGCCTTTGGTCTGGTAGCCCGCTTGCGGCGCATAGGCTCAATTGACTCAAGATTGCTGGGAAAGGCCTCGACGATGCTCGGCAGAATGCGAGGCGCCGCGAGAGGTCCAACAACCTTTGGAGGCTCTGTCTTCTGGATCAAGGCTGAGGTCTCATCCAGCGGCATGGCGAACAGGCGCCGCGGCGGAAGGTGGTGACGCGGATCTGGAAGGCGGGACTTCTTGATCTCGACGGAGAATGACTTCTGGGGGCGCTTCATCTTATCAATGACTTTGGGCTGGAAATCACGTTGACGGACGTGTTGGAACGACGAATGGCAGCAAAGCCTTACCTGGCAGTGTCAATCTGACCTCGCGGCAACCTTTGAGCATATCCGGAGATCTATGGCACCTTGCCCGCCCCGGCAAAAGGGAAGCGCCTCGTGCGTGATAGAGGCGCTTCCCTTCCAGGGAGGTTCGGCCCCCCAGCCGTTCCTTCAAGGACGCGGCCACTATGTCTGATGTCCAGCGCTTTGGCTGTATCGCAACGAGCACAGGTGCCGAACAATATGGCCTTAGAGCGCGGCCAGCAGCAGGCTCAGGCCGATCAGGGCGGCAAAGGAAACGACAAACCGCACGGCGGCTTGTGTGAATGTCGGGGCATGTGTCGGAACAAAGACAGGCGCTGCAACCTCTGTCGGCGGCATGATGAAGACCTCGATGAATGCGGCAGGTTCTGGAAAATGGTGGCGGGGCGATCCAATCGTGTCGCTCGGCGACGCGATATGTCCGATTTTGGCGCTGATGTCTGTAGCCGGCAGGTCACAGGGCGGGTCTTGATGCGCGTGATCCGCTGGCTTTTGAGAGCAGCATTGCCGCTGGCTCAGGATGACGTACATTCATGCTGTGCGTCATTCCCTTGGCACACCAGCGCTCCGGTCGAGGTATCAGACAGCACCTCGGCCGGAGTGCTTCTCTCTCATTCACCCTGAGACGCAGTGCCTCGGTTGTTGGTCTTCACGGCGGATTGGCCGAGCCAGGCGCACAGCTCCTCCAAGGACGGGAAACTGTGCTCGATCTCCCGGAACGGCGCAGGCCGCCTGCTCCGCGGCAGGTCCCCCAGCAACTCGGCAGTCCAGGTATAAGGCTGGCGCAAGCCGCTCCTCACCACACTGGCCACGATGATGTTGCCGAGGAGAAGGTCATAGGCGCCGGGCGCCAGCTGGATTAAGCTGTAGGTCATTGCGGGCTCCTGTCCGAGGCCAGCTGGCGATCGATCCACTCACAGGCCATGGCGAGGACCGTCACCCGCTCCGGAGCCAAGATCAGCGTGGGCTGCCGATCGGGCCTGGAAACGAGGGCTATCCAGTCCGGGTCGCTCGGGCTGAGATGGATGCAATAGCCGTGATGGTCGACGAGAGCGGCATCCTGAGAGGGAGAGGAATCGGTCATTATGGGATGCGCAGCACGCCTTTGCTAGGCTGGATTGATATGTGGTGGGCCCGGAGGGACTTGAACCCCCAACCAGACCGTTATGAGCGGCCGGCTCTAACCATTGAGCTACAGGCCCCACCCCAGCCGTCATGACCGGCCTCGGCAGGCAGGCTGTACTTGCCATGACCCTGACCTTCAAGCAATCCGACAAGAGGCCATGTGTCCTGGACGGGATCAGCGCCCGCGCGGTTGCAGCGATCGGGCAAGGTCGCGGATTACGCTGTCCTCGATCGTGAGCCCTTCGAGCTCCTGAGTTTCCTCGGCATCGAAGGAGCCTCGGATCGTGCCTGTCCCTGGGCCTGCTGAGTTGGAGACGGCTCTGCCTCCTGATCGTGGTTATGTAGGGCATCAAGCAGGCCATGGAGGGCCGCATTCGACACCTCCACTTCGGGCACGGAGGGCAGCCCGGCGAGGGCGATGGCGCGCAGCCGGTAGCTCGGATCATCCGAGATCTCAGGACCGAACCAGGCCGGCGGCTGGAGTTTCCCCGCGGCCTTGTCGTGCTTGAACGTCACGCTGACCAGATCGAGCGGGCCCGGCGTAACGAAACGCTGGAGGATGGCATCATGATTGCCGAGATCGACGGCGATGCTCAGATACTCGATCTGTCCTGCGGTCAAGCCGAGCAGGGCCTCGGCTTGCGCCGGGGAAATTTCGGCCGCGTCCGTGCTCGGACCCTTCGCGGAATGCGAGGCAAGGACCAGGTGGCCAGTATCGCCTGTCACCTGCACATGCGTGCTGCGGGCGGGATGGTCGGGAAAATAGCCGTGCCGGACGAGGTCGCCTGCCCTCTCCCTCTCGATCAGCCGGGCCAGGCCAGAGGCTAGTAGAAAGACACGGATGGAACTCATAGGACAGCCTTTCATCATAGGGCGGTAGCGCCAAGGTAGGTTTTGGGTACAGGCCAGGAAAGGCAACCCGCTCCTCTCTCTGAGGCAGTCCAGGGGTCCACGATGGTTTCCTGACCTCTGGCCGCCAATGGCATCCCCTCACCTCTTCCCGGCAATCCGGCGCCTGATCAGCTTGTGCGCCTCCGCGATCAGGGTTTCGCGATCGCCCGCAAGCAGGGTCGCCGGCCGCTGGCCCTGCCGTGCGATGAAGGAGACCCAGCCGGTCTGCGTCGGCCCGAACCGGATCCGGTGGTCCTGGAACTGCACCTCCTCGATCAGGGTGGGATCGGACAGGGTCTGAGACGCCAGATCGGGCTGCGACGTCATCGCTCGCGCCTCACCGGTCGCTGGGCTGACCTCTCGGGCCTCCGATCACGAGCCCGCGGCCACGGCGCTGGCACGAGGGTCGGCGAAACGAGAGCCGGGAGATAGCTCTCCCTCACGAGCGCGAGCGCCGGCCCGGAGCCGCTGCGGATCAGGGCGACCTGCTCCAGGATGATCTCAGGCTGTGGCTAGATGGCTGCAGCCAGGATGCGACGGATCGGGCGCAGCGGCGCAATCACTGTCCCGAAAGAGGCCTCTGTCGTATTCAGGGCCTCGTTCATGGCCGCTGTCAGGCGTTGCGGCACGAACCAGTTCCCGGCCGTCGCGAGCGGCAGCGTGCCGCGCATCAGCCGGACCTGCCGATAGTAAACCGTTTCGCCGGAATCGAGCTCGAGAGCCGGCAGAACGTCCTCGGGGACGATTGCCGGTGCAAAGCGCTGACGGACGTCGACAGTGATCGGTCCGTCCGAGAGGCCGTGCTCCTCGCACCAGGCCAGAAGCGTTTCCGTTGCCGTTACACCGGCGATCAGACGCGTGTTGAGCGCCCAGATGAGGGAATCCGGATCCGCCGGGGCTGTCATGACGGCCGCGCCCTCTGCCCGCTGGCGGTCGCCTGCCGACCGATCGCGTGCGAGACCAGTTCCAGCTCGCGATCGGACAGAGCTGTGGGCGGCGGGGTCAGGAGCACGTTGTCGATCAGCCGCGTGGGGCCGATAGTGGCCGCGAAACACAGGGCAGCCAGCTTGTCCACCACGCCTTGGGCTGCGCCATGAACGTTATCCGTTCGACGCTGTTCAGCTGAGGAGAATATGGTATCCGGCGTACTCAAACCTGCTTCTGATCAAGCGCAGTGGCCGAATGGATAATCCCGCACAGATCTTGCTCTGAATGCCACATAGAGCGACTGTGTCTCTTCATTTTAGCTTGGCGCCGGAAGGAGCGATTGGCCGGTCATCTCCGTTGGCTTCGCGATCTCCATAAGATCGAGCAGTGTCGGTGCAACGTCAGCGAGACGGCCGTCCCTCACAATGGCGGACCCACCACCGACTAGAATGACTGGAACCGTATTGGTTTCAGGTCACGCTGCGATCTGTTCTCGAGCCGATCTGCAGTATCGCAGGACAGGATGGCTTCGCGGTTCGTTGGGCTGCCGTCAATCACGATCTGCTCGGGCCGGCCGTGGCGCTTGAGTGCCTTACGCAGGAACCGCTTCGCCGCGGTGAGATCACGCCGTTCGCTGAACTAGAATTCGACCGTATCGCCATTGCTGTCGATGGCTCAATAAAAATACATCCACCGCCCGCGGACCTTGATGTATGTCTCATCGATGTGCCACTTGCTCGTGACGTCTCTCTTGCGTGAGTTGAAGCGCTTCAGCAGTTCGGGCGAGTACCGGATAACCCATCGGTGAATGGTTGCGTGATCGACGGAGACGCCGCGCTCGGCCATCATCTCCTCCAGATTCCGGAGGCTGAGATTGTAAGCCAAGTACCATCGGATGCAGAGCAGGATTTAGGTTCGATCGAAATGCCTGCCCTTGAACATCCCTGTCCCCACTGCTGTGACGGCAGTTACCCTAGCTGAAACTTTGAACCGAAAGGTTTGCGACGGAACCTGTCAGGACTGAGGTCCAGGATGATCTCAAAGTACGGGCTGTCGCTCACCTCGCCACCGATCAGGTGAAAGCCCAGCAGTTCGCCATCCAGTCAGTCTTGAGGTGGATCTTGGTCGAGAAGTCCTCGCGCGAGCGGCCCAGGGCCTGCCGACTCTGCGCCCTTGGCGCCTCCTGATGCCGAGACATGATTATAATGGGCTGAGGCGCTTCGTCTGGACCGAAACCTATGTCCATCGTATTGGTGTCCGAAACCAAAGTATAGCCGCCCGTAACCGATGCGCCGAGCTCCACCTCCACTAAGATAATCAAGTTATGGTCGCGACCGTGCTAGTCTCAGATCATTAATTATCTCAGGAATTGATTGAGCTGACGATCTCCTACGAAATGATCTGCTGTCGGGAGGACGGCTCCAAACCTACACGAAGCTCGGGCGCTGGAGGCGCAAAAATGATTTCCTCTATGCTGAACCCAATTTATCTATGTTACGAGACCACGCACTGGTTGTTGAGTCCCGCGCGCGCTACGTCCGATATTACAAAGCTGTTCTTCGATAATCCCGGCAATCCGTTCACCAACACACCTTACGGACGCACCGTTTCCGCGGCCTGCGAGCTCTTCGAGCGAACCACCCGCCGCTACACCAAGCCCGACTTCGGATTCACGACCACGACCATCGGGAACCAGGATGTCGCCGTCACCGAGAGAATCGTCTGGGAGCACTCCTTCTGCCGCGTGATCTCCTTCGAGCGCGATCATGAAAGGGCGGCTTCGCAGCCCAAGCTTCTCATCGTGGCCCCCATGTCCGGACACTACGCCACGCTTCTGCGCAGCACGGTGGAAACATTCCTGCCGACTCATCGGGTGATGATCACAGACTGGGCGGATGCCAGCATGGTGCCACTGGCAGACGGCCATTTCGACCTCGACGATTACATCGATTATCTCAAGGCGATCTTCCGGGAGTTCGGTCCCGACCTCCATGTGATGGCCGTCTGTCAGCCGGCCGTGCCTGTGGTTGCCGCCATCGCCCGCCTCGAGGCCGAGAACGATCCCGCTATTCCCCGCTCGATGATCCTGATAGGCGGCCCCATCGATACCCGCCGCTCGCCCACCGCCGTGAACCGGCTGGCCGAGGAGCGCGGCATTGAATGGTTCAAGCAGCATTGCATCATGAAGGTGCCGCCGACCCATCCGGGCTTCTGGCGTGACGTCTATCCAGGCTTCCAGCAACTGTCCGGCTTCATGGCCATGAACATCGACCGGCACCTGGCCGCCTATTGGGAGATGTTCAACCACCTCGTGGAGGGCGACGGCGACTCGGCCGAGAAGCACCGGGAATTCTATGACGAATACCTCGCCGTCATGGACCTCACTGCCGAGTTCTACCTGCAGACGGTCGACAAGGTGTTCGTGAGGCATGAACTGCCGAAAGGCGAGATGATGCATCGGGACCAGCCGGTGGACCTCATGGCCGTCCGACGCTGTGCCATCATGGCGATCGAAGGCGAGCGGGACGATATTTCAGGTGTCGGCCAGACCTTGGCGACCCTGGACCTGACCCCGAACCTCCCCTCGGACAAGAAACTCTATCATCTTCAGGCCGGGGTCGGTCATTATGGCGTCTTCAACGGTTCTCGTTTCAGGGCTCAAATCGCTCCTCGAATCGCCGAATTCATCGAGAAGCACGAGCGCTCAACCTTACCGACACGCGGTTCGACTACATGCGGTGCAGTGCCTTGGCACCAATCTTCACTGCCTAACGAAGGTTCAAGCGCAGGTGACCGGGCACTGTTCAGCTCCCGATGCGGGATCCTGGTTGGATAACAGCGGAGCAGCCGGTTGGCCGCCCCTCTTGTCGATTTGCGCTTGCAAAGCGCAAGACGGCGATTGAGGCCGGTCCTCTTGCTAATCTCTCGACACTTATCGGAAGCCATATCGAAGCGGTTCGTGCAGGCGAGCTCGACTCTGCACGGAACGCGGAATTCGCAGACGGAGGTCGCCTTCTAAACCGCAGTGGAAAGCCGAACGCGAATTGATGCCGCACTAAGGGGGCGGCTTCTTGATCACGGCTGACCGACACTGAAGCGGCGGTCTCCATAGCTGGAGCATTCAAGGAAGGGAGCCGTACCATGCTGGCCGGTGGTTGTTGACTACGGCGATTCAAATTGCACCTTCGGCGTCAATGCAGGCGCCATCCGGGCCTTCCGCCTCGCTGTACCGGCCGAGGATCTCGAGATCACCGGGGTCGCGGGAATCTCTTGCATACCTTATGACTCCAACGACACAAGTCCGACAATCAGTGAAGTAGAACGTTTTTCGATCCGGAGCGAATGCGATCGTCTTCGGGACGGCACCCCGCTTCGTCGCGCATTTTATGTCCCGTACTCATCGTTGGGCTATGGGCCGCCTGCGCTTATTCCCCTGGAGGCCATCGCACAACAGCTATCCACAGCCACAATCATGCAGTAGGCTCTCAACCCGCCTGATATAAAATTCCTGTCAGCTCACTATGGCAGCGGCACAAGGATTGCATTCAGCCTTGCTTCCAATCTGGCAGCGAGCGGCCCTAAACGATCATAGAGCTCCTCCGGTGTTGGCAAGCAGGCCATCACAGGAAGGTTCCTGTTGTTCTTCCCACTTAGGTCTCACGGACATGTGAGGCACGTGAGGATTGCAGAAAGCTTAGCTTTCACAAATAGGTCTCCAGCCAAGAGTTTTTGGATGATTATCTGGATGCCCCATCGCTATGAGCAGACTGGACCGGCAGCACTTCTGTCGATCACTAGAGCTTGCGGCTGCGCGTTCCTGCTCGCACTCATGCTTCTCTTGATGTCCTTCTCCAAGGAGGCGCCTCCAACTCAGGCAGAGGTGATCAGCACCGTGGCTACCATGGGCACCGTGGCCTCTGACAGGCCTTGTCGGGAGCACTCACAGACAGCGCAGCGCAATGCCTGCACCGTTTCGATCCCGGCTTCATTGCCCGATGGTCGCGACCTCCTACCGGCACGCCTGGCTCAACCCACACGTATCATTCCGCCTTACGCTCTGGAGGATACGCCGCAGTACCGCAGCGCTCCTCCCGATAAACCTCCACGACTTGCAGCCTGACTTGGTGCCTCGCGCTCCCATTATTCAGCCTCGCAAATCCAGGAGTCTCAATCGTTATGCATTCATTGTGCACGCCATTGCGCATGGGCCTCGTCCTGTCGCGTCGTACCATCCTGACCGGTCTCACCCTCGGTCTAGCCGCCCGTAACTCCAATACACCGGTCGTCCTATCGGCGGCGTCGCCGAAACCGCATAAGCAGGTCGACCCACGTTATCAGCCCCGGCCGAACGAGCGCTTCCCGGTTCCGGCCATCGAGGACACGAAGGTCCCTCCCCACTATCGTCGCCAGCGGATACGCTACGAAACAAGCCAGCCCCCTGGCGCGGTCATCGTCGATCCCGGCGAGAGGTTCCTCTATCTTGTCCAAGAAGAGGGCTATGCCCTGCGATATGGCGTAGGGGTCGGTCGTGAGGGATTCGGGTGGACTGGAACCGCTGAGATCGCCCGTAAAGCCCAATGGCCAACCTGGACGCCTCCGGCAGAGATGATCAAGCGGCAGCCGGAGTTGAAGGTCTACGCCGGAGGAATGCCCCCAAGCCTGGAGAACCCGCTGGGAGCTCGCGCGCTGTACCTGTACCAGAACGGTCGGGACACCCTTTACCGCCTCCACGGCACGAACGAGCCGTCAAGCATTGGGCTGAACGTGTCGAGCGGCTGCATTCGGCTGATCAATCAGGACATCATCGATCTACACCAGCGCGTGCCTACGGGCACGAAGGTGGTTGTTCTGCCTCACAGCGATCAAGCCTGACGGCCGAATGGACTCGGGTATTTGAGAACGATCACGTGGCATGTCGCGAGTTTTCCGCAAGCCACGTGACGAATTGCCTGGAGGTTCAGGGGCCGATGCCGAAGTCTCAACAACGGATCTGACAAACGTCATTTGCCGGTGCGTGCTGCCGTTTGCCCGAGGAGAGTTTTCTTTCCCTCCTCCGTGACAGCAGGTCTGCTCGAAAGTGCCTCGCCTGCCGCATAGGCCCGTATTGTTGCAGGTCGCGCTCGCACTGCGTCGAACCAGCGGTAAAGGTCGGAGAGGTCGTGCAGGTTCTCCTGCTGACGCTGCCATGGCACGGTCCACGGATAGCAGGCCATGTCTACGATGGTGTATTCCTCACCTCC
The DNA here is from genome assembly GCF_025460875.1 of Microvirga yunnanensis. Lineage (NCBI taxonomy): Bacteria > Pseudomonadati > Pseudomonadota > Alphaproteobacteria > Hyphomicrobiales > Methylobacteriaceae > Microvirga > Microvirga yunnanensis. The sequence continues at coordinate 6,816 of NZ_JAMXFI010000184.1, read as the reverse complement.
AACAAAGCAACGCCCTGGCAGATGGCAATTGAGGACACCGTAGAGGCGATTCGTTTCGCTGACATAGCGGCTGATCGCGTAGGGCAGATTTTCCGGCGCATAAAGACTGAAATGTTGGTTTTGTCCGGTCATCGGACCAAGGCCGCCCACCTGCCGGAACAGCCACTCGTGCACCGTCTTTCGGCCGCGCAGGTCAGATGGCAGGAACCTCCCGACTTTCTCCGCGAAATAGAGCAGGATTGCGCCGGATTCGAAACCCGGAACCGGCTCTCCCCCGTCCGATGGATCGTGGTCGATGATCACAGGCATTCGATTATTGGGGGAGAACGCCAGGAATTCCGGTTTAAACTGATCGCCCGCACTGATGTCGACTGGTACGATCTTGGAATCGAGACCGGCTTCCTCAAGAAACATCGTGATCTTATGGCCGTTCGGCGTATGCCAATAGCAGGCATCGATCATGGTGATTGCCTCCTGTTAGGCACGATAGGGGCTCTCACAGAGCGGCATGGTCACTGACAGATTCTTCCAACGCAGGTTTCAGGTCGAGAAAGTGTCGATCGACAGCTGCCGGATCGTTGCGGTTCGATTCAATCATCTTGGCGCGAGACTCTCCTCACCTGATAACCGCACGGGCATTGGACTCGAGCCCTGCCACGATGGAGTCGGCAACAGCCGAAGCCGGCTCACGGGAAAACCCGAGTTCCGGCCCTGCCCGATTGGACTTCATCATCGGTGTGTCGGTTCCACCCGGATACGCCGTCAGCACATGGATGCCCTCGCCATTCAGCTCTCGGCGCAACGCCTCACCGAAGTGGGCAAATCCTGCCTTCACGGCAGCATAGGTTGCGTAGAAGGGCGCGCCAACGAGCGCGATCCCGGAGGAGACATTGACGATAGCCGCATCGCCGCTGGCGCGCAGGGCTGGGAGAGCAGCCCGGGTCAGCAAGATCGGAGCAAGCAGATCGACCGTCACCATCGCCTCAATCTCGACTTCAGAGGTGTGTTCCAACCGACCTGCCCTGACACCTCCTGCGTTGTTGATCAGAATATCGAGCCCGCCAAGTGCCTGCATGGCGAGAAAGAGAGTCGCCTCCCGGCCCTCAGGTGTCGCCACATCCGCTGACGTCCCGGCATTCGTCTTCAACTCACGAAGCGCATCCTCAAGGAGGTTCTGCCGACGTCCTGTGATGAAGACCTTAGCCCCTTTGGCCACCAGTGCATGCGCGAGCGCCAGACCGATTCCGCTTGTGCCACCTGTGATAGGAACGCGTTTGTTTCGTAGCTTCGTAGTATGGTCCTTACATGCCTGGGTGATAGTTCGAGGGAAAGAGCGCGCGCTTCGTCTCTTCGTCATTGGTCTTTTTGAAGGGATGGCTCTTGCCGACCTCTCGTGCACGCGCGACTGCTGGTCGTGCATCGACGTCCACGAACCAGCGCTTGATCGCCGGGAAAGCCCTCAGGGGATCCTCCGCCCCCTTCATGACGCGCGATGCACGATCCAGCCAGCCCCATGCCGATATGTCAGCGATGGTATAAGTACTTCCAACAATGAAATCCCGGCCTTCGAGATGATCGTTCAGGACTTGGTAGTGCCGCTCGGCCTCGCGACGATAACGATTCACAGCATAGTCCAGGCCATCAGGAGCCGCATACTGGAAATGCACAGCCTGTCCGGAGAAGGGCCCAAGCCCGGTGCCGAGGAACATCAGCCAGGACAACAACTCGGGGCGGTCATCCGGAGAGCCGAGGAGCTTCCCAGTCTTCTCCGCAAGGTAAAGGAGAATAGCAGTTGAATCGAACACGCGGACTTCTTTGCCGCCTGAGCCGTCCGTATCGACGATCGCCGGGACCTTGCCATTCGGATTGATCGCGCGGAACGCCGGCAGATGCTGCTCGCCCTTGCTGGTGTCAACCGGGATCGTCTCGTAAGGCAGCCCCGTCTCCTCTAGAAAAAGAGCAACCTTCGCTGGATTTGGCGTGGGGTGGTAGTAGAACCGGATCATGATCTCTCTTTCCCGTTGAGAACTACGAACTGCTGCGGGCAGGCTTGGCAGATACAAGGATGCCAAGCACGACGACAGCGGTGGCTGCGCATTCGGGCATCGACCTTGGCGTCATCAAGATGTCCCGCCTGGCGAATGTAAGCGGGAAGTCCAATGTCACCTGAGTCACACCGAAACGTGTCGCCACAAACAGACCAAAGAAGCTTCCGACCGTCACAGCCACTCGGCCGAAGCCGGCGAACGGCCTCTGCAATTTTATCGGATGCTTGTTTCGGCTGCGACCGGTGTGCATCAGTGTGTCGAAGGATTGTTTCGACGGTACAGCATTGCGTTTTATAACAACCGTTATATAATGCACGATCAGCAGGGCATGGCAAGTCGCCTATAGGGAGGCCGGATAACGAAATGGCGAGGCCAAGAGAGTTCGACGAGGATGCCGTGCTCGCTGCCGCGATCCAGTGTTTTTGGTCACGGGGCTACGAGGCCACCTCCATGCGCGCCTTGATGGAACAGACGGGTCTGACAGGCGCAAGCCTCTACAATGCATTTGGCGACAAACGCGCGCTCTACAGAAAGGCGCTTGGCCAGTATGTGGATAAGAGCGTCGTCAACCGCATCCGTCGCTGCAGAGCTTTGCCCCCCATCGAGGCAATCAGCGCGTTTTTCCGCGAGATTGTCACTCGTTCTCTGAGCGATCCGGAGCAGAAGGGCTGCATGCTCGTCAACTCCGCTCTGGACATCGCCCCGGAAGATCGAGAATTGCGGTGCGCGGTCAAAATGGTCCTCGTTGAGATCGAAAGCTTCTTCCGGCAATGCATCGAGGCAGGCCAGAGGGATGGCACGATTACGACCAGGCAATCTGCCGATGATCTTGGGCGGCTGCTGCTCGGCGTCCTTATAGGCCTTCGTGTCCTGGCCAGAGTGCGCCCGGATCGAGACCTGTTCGAGGGCGTGCTTCGCCCGGCATTCGCTATGCTCGATCCGAGTTAAACTACACCGTCGCCTCAGCCGTCTCCCTTCGCGGCGGAGAATTTCCGCAGGCAGATAGACCATGGGGGGATAGTCACGCACCGTTTTGAGACCTTCGCGCGGGAGGCGATGAGCTGGACGCGCACTCCGCCAATCTGACAGCATGAACCCGATCAGCCGGCCATGCTTGTCGACAGCCTGAAACAGGTATTTTCAATTGCTGCCGACCCGTATGTATGTCTCACCGACACACCATGAGCCACGCGCTGACCATTGTACCGGCGCACCCGCTTTTCAAGACAAGGGCAACTGCGAGGGCCCGCCTCACTCAAGCCTCGCAACAAGCTTTAGGCGGTTCGTGAGAGGGAGCTGCCGAAGCTTGGCAATAATCGGCTTACACGCTATGACACGGTATGTTTAGGCTCAATGAAGATATTTCTGGCCCCGTTCTCGGGACGGACGACGTCAAGTTCCGAACACGCGACGAACTATCTAGGCTCAATGCTGATATAGAAAGCCTCAAGCAGCGTATCGCTAACCAAATCAGTCATATTCAAGAACTGACTTGGGAGGCTCACGAGTCGACATCTGCCAAAAAGACGCTAGACGAGATGCGAGGGACAATCAGAGACTGGTACGCCGAGCGCGATTTGCTCAATAAGCTCCTCCGTGGCGAGTCGTAGCCCGTTCAAGTTATGGTGTGGCCACGTTCGGATGGCGTTCGTTTGACAAGGAGATTCTTCATGACGTTTGGACCTCGCGAGGCGGGAGGCTTCCACGTAAGTCATGTCTCCGGTCTTTAAGCGCGATGCTGCATGACCGCCGACCCTGATGTTTTACGCTGAACCTTGCCCCCTTCGCGTTATCGCGCTTGGCTGACGCAAGACGATGCCATGGGTTATTCAGTTTCGGCGGCCCATGTCCGGTTTGGCTTCACACCACCTCATCGTCACCGCGCCAACCGGGATGCACAAAAGTGTAAATCGTCCGAGAATCCTGATTGGACTCTAGGTCGTCAGCGCGGCCGTTCCATGGCTCCCGGGCTCGTAAGCCATGCTCCTCGCCATCGCCGCCCAGGCGATGCAGGCGATCTTGTTGACCAGCACGTCGGCCACGGCCTCGAACGGCTTCTTGGCCAGGAGCGACCGGGCCCAGTTCGCCGAAACCGTCATAGTCTTGCCGGACTACATATTGTAGAGCACCGCGTGCGCACCCACGACGAGCAGCTTGTGCAGATGCCGGTTGCCGATCGGCGAGAGCAAACCGAGCCGCGGGTTGCCTCTGGTTGAATGCTGCCGGGGCACGAGGCCGAGATAGGCGGCAAACTCCCGACTGCTCAGGAACAGAATGGCGTCCGGGATGCTATCTAAGAGACAGGAAGCAACAATCGGCCCAATCCCAGCGATAGTGACAGGCCTACGCTGATGAGATCGCTGCGGCGGGCTGTCAGCATCGCCTCGTCGAGCTTGTCAATCTGCGCCTCGATCCCACCCAGCGTCGCCGCAAGTAGCGAAGGGCAGTCCAGGCCGCCGCAGGGGGATCCCCGTTAGCCTCGTCCTGAAGATATGCGATTAATAGGCGGGCGTGCGCGCCCTTTGCGCCACGACGAAGCCCAGTTCCGCGAAGTGACCACGCAAGTCATGTCTCAGGGCTGTCCGCTGCCCACTCAGAAGGTCACGGACTCAATGCAGCATGAGGGTGCTTTGCCGCTGCGAGATCCTGACCGGAACGAAGCGCATAATTGGCCGCGTGACAGCCTCGCAGATGGCCATCGCGTCTGCCACATCATTCTTCTGCCGGAGCAGATTGGGCTTGACATAAGACGGAGGAGTCAAGCGAACCTCGTGATCAAAGGCCAGGAGCGTGAGGGCCCCGCCGTGAGCCGTCGCGCAGGCCTTGATGCCGATCAGGCACAGTTGCCGCGTGCAAAAGAAGCCCGGCACCTAGCTGCATCGCAGTGCCTTGCGCAAGACGATCTTTCCGCCCCACTCGATGCCGTGGAGCTGGTAAACGTTCTTTGAGATATCGCCTCCGCCACGGGACGGCCTTGCGACAACGATACGTTGACCTGCCGTAACTTCGGGACGATCTCTTCCGACTTGCGCTTCCTCTGCGGCATAGCGTCGTCCTGCAAAGGTGCGCCTCACGTGCCCTTTTGCGCCAGTCGGCGCCATTCTCCCGGCGTCATCCCCATGCGGTCGGCGAATACATGCCGGAATGCCGACACGGATTGATACCCGACCGTCTCGGCCACAGCTTCGGTGCTGATCCCCGGCTTCTTCAATTCGTTGGCAGCCAGACTCATGCGGAGGTCGGTTAACAGGTCGAGAGCGGAGCGACCTAGCTTGCCCTGAAACTGGCGCATGAACGTAGCGCGTGACATGCCGCACATATCCGCGAGGTCGGGCAGTTTCCAAGGCCGTGCCGGATCGGCGAACATCGCCGTAATGGCTGGAGCCAGTCGTGGATTGCCAGCCAGGGCCAACAAGCCCTCGGTGGACTTTCCGGATTCGCTAGCGGCGCGCAGGACCAGAGTGAATAGGACCGAAGAAAGTGCGTTGAGAATGGCGCGTCCTCCCGCCCGGTCACCGGTGGACTCCATTCGCATCAGCCCGACAAGTCCGGCAAGTTGGTTGGACGGCGACCCGATGCCCTCTTCTCCATGGCTGTCCACAGCCCGTGTCACCAGATTAGCTGGCAGGTAATTGCGTATCATTCGGTCATGGGGCGGCGCGACGAAAAACCGCCCGCACAGTAGATCCAGTTGCTCACCCAGCCCATCGTTCTCGCTCAACATCCACCCCGAGGAACCCCGGCTTTCGTGAGTACGGATTGGCGTTTGCCCGCTGCCGTCGTGCAGCACATGCGCCGCACCCTGTGGGAGCAGCACGATATCCCCGCTCACTAGCTCCTGCGCCATTCTCGATTCCGGATCCTCGAAAATCGCCCGGCCCTTGAGGATGACGTGGTAGGGAATTTCGTTGGCGGCAGCCGTGCTCCAGGCGACGCGCCACGGCGCGCCGTAAACGCAGCGGACTTCGAGCTGGCCAGTAACGGTAATGATCTGCAGGAGACGGCTCAACCAGTCGACTTGGGACATGAGACCTCGGGAACTTGAAGCGGTGACGCACCCCATGATACTGCGCAGCGCGCGTTCGGCGGTAGCAAGTTAGGCGAGAAGCTTTCGATTGGACGAAGCCGGAGCGCTCGGCGATGCGGTCGTAGAGGTGCTTGGCGTTCTGGCTCGATTCGTGCAGCGATCAATAAACTTGGGAGCGCCCTGAAGCTTCGCATCCACCGTAACATGCTCGATGAACCCGCGACCGAGCTCGCTCCCACGGGCATTGTCCGGAACGAACAAATTCTGCAGATAACAATAACCGTCAGCCGCCCAGGTAAATCGATGATAGATCCAATACGCCAGGCCGAACTCATGCCTTCCCACCATTGCGATCGCCGCATGGACGGGCTCGCTTGGGTTGAGGAAGCATCCGGATCTTCGCTATCGTGGCTTCCGGAATATCTACCGCGTCAAACCACGTGTAGCCGTTCCAATGCGGCAGCCATCTATGGAAATCGCTGTAATCCACGGTTGTGATCTGGACTGATGCCATACGATGCTCCTGAACCTCATGGGGTTCCCTGCGGTCCGCAGCGCCCCGACGTTACAGCGTATTTCTGACGGTATGTCTCCCTGATTTCCTCCTGGCTCCGAGGCGGGACGGCAAAGACATGAGCGGGAGAAAGAAGCGCTGAAATGGAAGTGGGTTCAATTCTGACGACATGATCGACAGGATATTCCGAGCCGTTCGTCGCGCGGACCCAGTCAGCAATCATGGAA
>NZ_JAMXFI010000183.1:0-16135 GCF_025460875.1 Microvirga yunnanensis | reverse complement strand
GGCGGGTCAGATGCTCCACCTCGTTGCGGTCGCGGCCATTGACGTCCACCCACAGGAGCGTCCGCTCGTCGAGGCCGACAAGGCATTGCTGGTCGAGTTCGACCTCCTTGTCGTGTCCGTCGGCGTTATAGAGAACCGCCTGGATCACGGCCCGATGCTGGCCAGCAAGAGACTTGCAATTACCCAGGCCTTGCTTCTGCACTGAGGTTCAGGCGGATACGGTCTGAAGGATTGTCTTGAACGCGTTGGTTCCTGGGCCGAGACGCGCTGTGTCGACGACGGTGCGAATGTCCGCTTCGCCTTCGGCCGCCCACATGGCCCGATAGCCGTTGGTCACCTTGCGCTGAATCACGGCCGGTCTGAGCGCGCGTTCGCAGGCATTGTTGGTCGCCTCCACCATGCCGGGCCAGTGGGCGAAGGTCAGAAGCTGATCGCGAGCGCGCCGGATCTTGCCCTGAAGGTCACGGGCCAGATCACAAGAGGTCGGCGCGGCCAGGATCGCCTCCAGACTGCGCTCCAGGGCTCGGCGCTTGCGGGCCAGGGTCGAGGCGGCAAGGGTTGCGACCTCCTCTGCCAGGGCAAAGGCCCGGTGCAGCCACAGCTTGAGGCGGGAGGGCAGGACATCCTCGCTCACCTCATCGGCATAGGCGACATCGCGGGCGAGATGGGCCAAGCAGGTCTGGTGCGCGTCGGCATGGCCCTGCTGGGCGCTATAGCGATCGGAACACCAGACGCCGGGCCGGTGCCCGTCCATCATCGTCCGGACCACAATGGCGCCCCGGGTCGGCGAGGCGTGATGGACCACCGCCTCCGCGCAGCGAAACACCCAATGGTAGGCGTTGCAGCCCTCGATCCGGACGCCGGTCTCGTCGGAGGCGATGACCCGGGCCTGGCGTAACGCCGCAACCGCCTTGTCGCGCTCGGCCGCGAAGGTGCCCTGCGCCCGGCGCAGCAGGTTCATGATCCCGCCTTGGCTGATGGTCAGCCCAAACAGATCGGCGAACGCCCTTTGCAGCCGCTCATAGGACAGAGCCTGGAAGGTCTTGAGATAAGTTGCCATGGCATGGACGCGCGGCCCGAACGGTGTCCCCTTGGCCGCCTCTGGCACGGGCGCGACCACCCGCGTTCCACAGGCTGGGCAGTTCACCGCCAGGCGCCGATGCTGGGTGACGCGGGGCGCCACCTCTGGCAGGTCAATCTGCTCGTGGATGCTGATCGTCTCCCCCGGCAGCCCCGCCATCAGGACGGCTGAGCAGCAGGAGCACCGGTCAGGACGGTGTTCGACCACCTCATCGGGTGTGGTGCTGATGGTCCGGCTGTGACCTTCATGTCCCGGCTTGGCGCCACCGGGTTTGGCCTGATCCCGACGCTCCTTGCGATCGGTCGAGGGCGGCTTCGAGGATGTGCGCGAGGTCTTTGCGGCCGCTGCAGCCGCAGCACCAGTTCGATCAATTCTTCCTTGCTCAGACGCTCAAGATCACTGCGACCCATGACACCAGGGAATCAGCGAATCCCAGTTCGCGCAAGGCCCTGGGTAATTACAGAGACTTGTTCCAATCAAGGAGCCGAACGACGCAACGAACAGAATCGAGGCACGCTTGAATGACGGCTTTGCCTCCACGCCTGATGCGCGTGAATCAACACCTTGAGATTCCTCTACGCTTTCAACACGAACCATGAGCCGTTCCTGCCTGAGATGCACACAAGCATGAGGGCTGAACGGAAGTGGCAAGAGAGTTATTCCAGTGCGAAACGAAAAATATTTCGGGAACCGCAGGTGACCGCTCGTTCGAGAGTATTCCTGGCCGAACCAGATAACGCTACCCGATTACGAATATGGTTGAGAACTTTGGGCCAAATGGGAGGCATCAGTCTGCTTGCACACATGGCTCAACCTCATGCCGGGACGGCGTTCAAAGGATGGCTGAGTAGGTGGCTATGGCGATGGGCACCGTCACGAAGATGGCGGTCGTCACCATCCATTCGAGGCGGTCGATGTCCTTTTCGGCATCTCTGATTGTTAGATGAACGTCCAAATCGCGCGTTGTCATCAACCTGCTCAAAACATGATTCAACTATGAGAGGCTAACGTTTGGCAGGCGCGCATGATCCAGCAAGCGAATCCTTGAAGAGATGCTGAGCGGGTTGGGATAGCGGTCCTAGCTCCGTAAGCGATAGCTGCATCCGGGCTCATTGCAAAGGCCATGTGCTGTTGTGCCCACATGGTGGCCTAGGTGCGGTTGTCCGCCTTGACCTTGCGCAGGATCGCCTTGAGATGAACCGTCACGGGGGCTCCCAAAAGCCCAAGCTCCCAGGCAATGAGCTTGTTGGAGGCGCCTTGAGTGGGACATCAAAGGATCTGGGTCTCGCGCGGAGAAAGGTTTCTGGTCGCAATGGTCGCCGTGCCTGCCTGAGCCGGACCTCCGGCCCATGGGGCGCCGACCTGATCACTGCCAATGCGCCCCTGACACTCCCAGATCTCATCGGCTTTGCGGCCGCCCCGTCGAATGTTTCAATAGCGGTTTGGGACAACGGAGGCCTGTCATGAGCCAGCCTTCTCGCGGCATTTCCGCCGACCCGCTCAGTGATGAGCGTCACCAATCGCGAATGGGTAGAAAGGTCCGCCATGTCCCCCACGGATACCAAGGTGCCAGGGTCCATGAACAGTCTGAAGCTCGCCCAGGGCGTTCAGGAACGCTGCCCGGGTGTCGGTGTGGTTGAGATCTTGGGCCGTGAGCGCCTCGGCTCTTTTGCGATAAACACCAGTATGGCACCGGCCACGCTGGGATGATCTGCCCCCGACCGCGTTATCTGAGCGGAGGAGGGTGTGGCCATGCCTCACGCTCTGCAGGCAGACCATCGCACGAACTGGCTCCTGGCCGCTCTCGAGCCGGAGGACTTTGCAGCGCTCGAGCCCCACCTGGAGGTGGTCGAGTTGCCCCTCAAGCAGGTGCTCTACGAAGCCGGTGATCCCATCCGCCACGCCTACTTCCCTCACCACGCTGTGGTATCGCTGGTGAATGTGCTGGAGGACGGAACCTCAGTCGAGGTGGCCCTGTTCGGGCGCGGTGGCGTCGTGGGCCTGCTCAGCGCCCTTGTGACCCGGGAGGCCTTCGGGCGGTATGTGGTGCAGATGGCCGGCACTGCCTCACGCATTCCAGTTGAGACCCTGAATGAGGTGCGCAACGCTCATCCGAAGCTGCGGCAGGTAATCGCCAGCTACGGCGAGGTCCTGCTCGCCCAGACCTTCCAGATCCTCACCTGCAACGCCGTTCATCCGGTGGAGGCGCGCTGCTGCCGCTGGATCCTGATGATGCACGACCGAGCCGAGCAGGACACCCTGCCGCTCACGCACGAGTTTCTGGCCGAGATGCTGGGGGTGCAACGCTCGAGTGTGAGCGTGGTGACGCGCACGCTGCAAACGGCGGGGCTCATTCAGCAGGGGCGCGGGAGCATCACAGTGACGGACAGGGCTGGTCTCGAGGAGACGGTGTGCGAGTGCTACGGCCGGATCCGGCGCATCTACCAGCGCGTGATGCCCGGCACCTATCCGCCCGCCCGATCGCGGTAGAGGAGATTGGGGTGGTCAGAGTTGTCGGATCTGCAATGGGGTAGCGAGTTCCTGTTATTCCCGGGACTCTGGCAAGACCTGGATTCGACTTCAACTGTCATGGGTTACATCGTCAGCCATTTCTGATCTGAACCAAGGACATGCTCGGGTGCGCTGACGCACAGACCGGTCTCCGCGATGATGAGTATAAACTGATGAAAATTAATATTCATCAGGCGTCAGATCAGTCTGAGGGGAGTGACGTGGGGCTCTGGCGGTGCGCTGGCTTCGATCCGGTCCCAGGCAAGCGCACCGCCAATTTGGACCTTGTCCTGAGGTGAATACCATGCGCGTCCCCCTGACCATGCTTGTTCTCGGCGTTTCTGCTACGCTCGCTGGCTGTCAGGCACAGCCTCAGGAGGCGGCAAAGCCCGGCCGTCCGGTCCTGGTGCAGTCGGTCGCCTTCGAGCCCCGTACTCCGGAGCGGACCTTCGTCGCGACCATTCGCCCCCGCATCGAAAGCGATCTCGGCTTCCGCGTCGCCGGAAAGGTGGCCAAGCGCCTCGTCAATGTCGGTGATATGGTCAAGGTGGACCAAGCGCTGGCTGCTCTTGACGCAACCGACCTGCGCCTGCAGCGCGAACAGGCGGAAGCTGAGGTGAAGGCCGCGACCGCGGCGCTCCAGCAGGCTGAGGCCGAACTCCGGCGCATCTACACCCTGAGGCGCCAAGGCTGGTCCACAACAGCCGCCCTCGACCGCCAGCAAGCGGTTGCCGAGGAGGCGCGGGGCCGCACGGCCCGCGCAGAGCGCGCTTTAATGCTGGCCGGGAACGCTCTCTCCTACGCCACCCTCACCGCTGACATCGACGGCGTGATCACCGCGACGCAGATCGAACCTGGGCAGGTGGTCGATACCGACAAGGTCGCCATCCGCATCGCGCGCCTGTCGGAAAAGGAGGCTGTGATCGCCGTCCCAGAAGCCCAGATCGAAACGGTCCGAACCGGCGTTGCATCCCTCTCGCTCTGGTCCAATCCTGACAAGCGCTATGAGGCGACTTTGCGCGAGCTTTCGCCCTCGGCCGACCTGGTTACTCGCACCTACCTGGCCCGGTTCTCGATCCCAGCCGCGGACGAGCCGGTGCAGTTCGGCATGACGGCGACACTCACGATCGATGAGGCAGCCGCGGCGGAAGTTGCGCGCCTGCCCTTGTCCTCGCTCCACAACCAGGGCGACGGGCCGGCCGTTTGGGTGATCAGCGCCGACAGCCGACCGGTCCTGCGCCCGGTCACGGTCGCAGCCTACCAGTCCCGCGACGTCCTGATCACCCAAGGGGTGAACGACGGCGAGCGCGTCGTCATCGTGGGGGCGCAGAAGCTCGATCCGGGTCAGCGCGTCCGCATCGTCGAGGCACTACAGTTCTAACAATCTGGAGCCCAGCCATGAAGCGGTTCAACCTGTCCGAATGGGCTGTGCATCACCCGGCGCTCATCCTGTTCCTCATCCTGGCGATCAGCGTGGGAGGCCTTTTCTCCTTCCGCTCGCTCGGGCGCGCGGAAGACCCGAACTTCACCATCAAGAACGTGATCGTGACGGCGGTCTGGCCCGGTGCCACGGCGCAGGAGATGCAGGACCAGGTTGCGGATCCGATCGAGAAGAAGCTGCAGGAGCTGCCGTGGTTCGACAAGGTCGTCACCTATGCCAAGCCCGGCTTCACGGCGATGAATGTCGGCTTTCGCGACAACACGCCGGCCCGAGAGGTGCCGCAGCTCTTCTACCAGTTGCGGAAAAAGCTCAACGACATCCGGGATCAGCTTCCCCGTGATCTGATTGGCCCCCACGTGAACGACGAGTATGGGGATGTCGATTCCATCCTCTACATGCTGACGGGCGAGGGTACGGACTTCGCACAGCTCAAGAAGATCGCCGAAGGGTTGCGCCAGCAAGTGCTGAGGGTTCCCGGAGTCACAAAGGTCAACCTGTACGGTGTCCAAGACGAGCGGATCTATGTCGAGTTCAGCCACGCCAAACTGGCTACCCTGGGGATCTCGCCTCAGGCCCTATTCGAGTCGCTACAGCGGCAGAACGCGGTCGTGCCTGCCGGCACCATCGAGACCAGCGCCCAACGGATTCCCGTGCGTGTCACGGGGGCGCTCAACGGGGCGAAGGCCGTGGCCGAGACCCCGGTCGAGGCGGGTGGCCGCGTGTTCCGTCTCGGCGACATTGCGACCGTCACCCGCAGTTTCGAAGATCCGTCCGACTCCCTGGTCCGCCAGCGTGGACAGCCGGCTCTTGGCCTCGGAGTCGTTATGGCCAAGGGAGCTAACATCCTGGACTTTGGCCGCCAGGTGAATGCCGCGATGGCTGCCTTCATGCAGGCTGTGCCACAGGGCATCGACATCGAGCAGGTCGCTGACCAGCCGAATGTGGTCGACCATGCCATCCGGGAATTCGAGCACTCGTTCCTGGAAGCCCTTGGCATCGTGCTGCTCGTCTCATTCCTGTCGCTGGGCTGGCGCACCGGGATCGTCGTGGCGCTCTCGGTTCCGCTCGTGCTCGCCATCACCTTTGCTGTGATGAGCCTGCTCGGCCTTGACCTCCACCGCATCACCCTCGGCGCCCTGATCATCGCGCTTGGCCTGCTGGTGGATGACGCGATCATCGCTGTCGAGATGATGATGGTGAAGATCGAGGAGGGTTGGGACCGCATGCATGCGGCGGCCTTCGCCTGGACCTCGACGGCCTTTCCGATGCTCACCGGAACGCTGGTGACTGCTGCGGGCTTTCTTCCAATCGGCTTCGCCAACTCGGCAGTCGGTGAGTATGCCGGCGGCATCTTCTGGGTCGTGGCAATTGCCCTCGTCGCGTCCTGGCTGGTGGCGGTGATCTTCACCCCCTACATCGGTGTCAAGCTCCTGCCGGCAACGCTCGCCCGGCACACGCACGCGAATCCGCACGCGATTTACGAGACCCGCCTCTATCGCGGCCTGCGTCGCATTGTGCAGGCCTGCGTGAACCGGCGCGGCCTGACGGTCCTCGCCACGATCGGCATCTTCGTGGCTTCCATCGTGGCGTTCGGCCGGGTGCAGCAGCAGTTCTTCCCGCTGTCCGAGCGGCCCGAGTTGTTCTTCCAGATGCGCTTGCCCGAGGGCACGGCGATCGGCGTCACAGCCGAGACAGCCCGGCAGGCCGAGGCGATCCTCGGCGATGATCCCGATATCCTCACCCATACGACCTATATCGGCCAGGGCTCGCCGCGGTTCTGGCTCGGCCTCAATCCCCAGCTCCCGAACGAAGCCTTCGCGGAAATCGTGATCGTGGCCCGGGACGTGTCCGCGCGCGAGCGCATCAAAGCCCGCGTCGAAAAAGCGGTGGCGAACGGCGCCCTCGCCGCGGCACGGGTGCGGGTCGATCGCTTCAACTTCGGTCCGCCCGTCGGTTTCCCGGTTCAGTTCCGCGTCGTCGGCCCGGACGCGATGACGGTGCGCCAGATTGCGTTCGAGGTTCGCGACGTCATGCGGACCAACCCCAACGTGGTCGATCCGCACCTCGAGTGGAACGAGCTGACTCCATCGGTGCGGCTCGTGGTTGACCAGGAGCGCGCTCGCGCGCTCGGGTTGGATCCGCAGACCGTCTCACAGGCCCTGCAGACGCTCCTGTCCGGCGCACCCATCACCACCGTTCGCGATGGCACCGAGCGGGTCGAGGTCGTCGCCCGTGCCGCGGCGCAGGAGCGGCTTGATCTCGGCCGCATCGGCGACCTCACCGTGCTGTCCCGCAACGGGCTTGCGGTGCCGCTCGCCCAGGTCGGTCGCATCGAATATGCTCACGAGGAACCGATCCTGTGGCGGCGCAACCGCGATCTGTCGATCACGGTCCGGGCTGACGTGGTCGACGGGGTCCAGCCGCCGGATGCGACGAACCAGATCTGGCCGACCCTGGCTAAGATCCGCGACCGCCTCGAGCCGGGCTATCGTCTCGAGATTGGTGGCGCGGTGGAGGAGTCGGCAAAAGGCAATGCCTCCATTTATGCGCTGTTCCCGCTGATGATCGGGGTGATGCTGACGCTGCTGATGATCCAGCTCCAGAGCTTCTCCCGCTTGCTCCTGGTTTTCCTGACCGCGCCCCTTGGTCTGATTGGTGCCTCGCTCGCGCTGAATCTGGCGAACCGGCCGTTCGGCTTCGTGGCGCTGCTCGGCCTGATCGCGCTCGCCGGCATGATCATGCGCAACACCGTGATCCTGGTCGATCAGATCGAGACGGACGTGGCGCAGGGGGTAAGCCGGCGCGAGGCGATCGTGGAAGCGACCGTGCGGCGGGCCCGCCCGGTGGTGCTCACCGGGCTGGCGGCGATCCTGGCGATGATCCCGCTTTCCTCGTCCGCGTTCTGGGGTCCGATGGCCTTCACCATCATGGGAGGTCTGTTTGTCGCCACGTTCCTGACCCTGCTGTTCCTGCCGGCGCTCTACGCGCTGTGGTTCCGCAACCGCCTCGACGAGCGCGGCGCCGATCCCTTGTCGATCCAGGAGCCGAATCTGGGCAAAGCGGGAGGGATGGAGCGGCAGCATTCGCTGCCGGTCGCTGCAGAATAGGCTGGTTCAGGGCGCTGCCCTCCTGTGCGCTCAGCTGGGCAGAGACTGACTGTTTGTTGACGAATGATGAATTTTATCATAGTTTTAGCTCATGGATGCTGACGCTGCTCTCATCTCGGCTGAGCCCGATACCCGCGGCCGTATCATCGCGACGGCCGAGCGTTTGTTCCGGCAGATCGGCTATCAGAAGACCACTGTGGCGGACATTGCCAAGGCGCTCCGGATGAGCCCGGCGAACGTGTACCGCTTCTTCGACTCGAAGAAGGCGATCAACGAGGCGGTCGCCGAGCGTTTGATGCGGGAGGTTGAGGGAGCCATCGAAGCGATCGCAGATCGAAAGGCCCCAGCGGCGGAGCGACTACGGGACATCATTGCGACTATGCACGGGATGACCGCAGTCCTGTATACTGATGAACTGCGCATGCACGAAATGGTGGAGCGGGCGCTGAGCGAGAGCTGGCAGGTTGTCCACGGCCACTTGGAGCGCAAGGGCGAAATCTTCCAGCGAATTGTCGAGGAGGGGATCGCCTCGGGTGAGTTCACATCGGCTGATCCGGTGGTTGCGTCGCGCTGTGTTCAGGTTGCCTTGATGCGGTTCTGTCATCCTGCGCTGCTCGTGCAATGCGCCCAGGAGCCCGGCCCATCTCTGGACCAGATGACGGAGTTCATATTGGCCGGACTGGGCTGGAGCGCGACGCAGCCGGCAAAAAAGCGGAGCGGGTCCCGACAGTCAAAAGCAAACTCGCGATCGGTGTAGGACTTGGTCGACAGACAAGAGGCAATCCGGAGTCAACACTTGGGCGAGGAACGCCCATTCCGGGATCACCAATAGGATTCTGCTCATCGTGTCTCGCTCCTCATGGGTAAATTCAGACGCCTTCGTCATCCCTCTCGGTACGGCGCTGCATTCGGAACATCAGGCCTCAATCCGCGATAGCCTGTTGTACGGTCCCATATGACTTCGGAACGGTCGAGCGAAGCAGACAGAGTTCGTCTCAAAGGTCCTGCTCAACACCTTCGGCCTCGGCGTCGCTGGACTTTCCGGTGCTGAGCTTAATGATAGGTTCCTTCGGGGTGGAATCCTTCCGCTCGTGGGTGCTGTATGAGGTCAATTGCAACCCCCGGCTCATACGGCGAGCAGGTCAAATGGATTCGGCAGTGACGTTCGCGGAATGCAGGCATAGTTCGCGTGCTGATTGCGCATCATGTGAATTATCTCGATCCCATCCAGGACCACGTGGGGATGTTCCTTCACGATCAGCTTCAATTGTCTCATTACCTTCCTCACAAGACAGGCGCGTCCAGCAACGCTCAGGATGGTCAAACCATCAGCGACAGCACGGACGCGAAGATATTCATCACCACCACGGCTCCAGCCAGACACTCGGCGACAGGTGGGCAACGCCGCTCATGGTCAGTGTGTTCAAGGTCAGGTAGAACTTGAATGGCAGACTGCGATGTTACGACAGACATTGTCTATCTCTCCGAAGCAGGGATGCGACTCTAATGATTCAAAGAGGGTAGCAGTGTGCAGCTATGTCGGCAGTGCTATCCCACACGTTAGGATGCAAGATAGGTGTCTTTTAACGGGTTGAACGATTTGGTGTATAGCCCTGACCGAGTGCCTAATAAAACTAAACATGGGCTGGAAGTTCGTTGGTCCTTCCTTCGGGCATCAGTTTCCCACCTCAATGCAGAAGTCATGTCCACTTTCGTGCTGTACCAAGCATACCTGTCTGCGGTACATATCGGGCCGCTCAGAGACAAGCCAGTTCCAGAGCGGTGCTCAGAACGCCATCTGCTGCTGCCAAGACCGCAAGAACGACCAAGACGCCTGGAACAAACATGCCTGCCCGATTGGGACGGGCGGCGCTCATCCAATGCGGCAACGGAGCTGTCTCCTCGTGAGCATGGTGCAGTTCGCGAGAGCTCTCGATAGCTGCTAATCCGGGTAAGGAGGATAGGTGCCACATAGTAGCGCCACGGGAGTTTCGCTCCGGTCGAGTGGAGGCAATGTCGAACGAGATCGCACGCATCGTACGGACTCGATCCTGTAAAGGGTCTCGCTCGCTGGCAGCAGTACCTGCGGAATCAAAATGCCATGCATGATGAGGCGGCCAGCCGTCGTCGCCCCTGCGAAACCAGCATTCTCTCTGGGTCGTCATCGTCATAATCCTCCAATGAAGACAAGCCGCCGAAACCCCCTTCAACCGGAACGGCGGGGCTGCCGCAGGTGCTCTATCGTTACGCTGCACGCCGCTGATAGTCGGGTCCCACCTTGGTTACCGCCGGTCAATCATGGCTCCCTACAATCAACTCCCAGACGATCTCCAACACGGCGGCCGGACTCGGCTGAGCGAGGATGATGTCGCCCTGACGGGACGGCCGAGCCTTCGCCGCCACGATTACGGCGGGACGGGCCGGATAGGTATCATGATACTCGTCGGCCAGAATCCAGCCGTCGATCAGGATGGGCAGACCGGCTCGGGTATAGAGCCACTCGATGGGGTGCTGCCAATCCCGCAACGTCAGAAAGGCCTGCTCACCCGTGTCCGCTGTGGTCACCTCGTATCCCGCAGCCCGGAGCCGCCGGGCGAGGGTCTCGCGGAAGATCGGATTGTGGTCTGCAACAAGAATGCGATCACGACGGTTTGTGTCCATGATAGCCTCCCGGGCACGCCTCCACCTCTTAGACAGTCTCGTGCCACTCAATTCGAGGCGCCGTTTATCCTGCCTCATATTCCGAGACCTAGGCCATCCGCCTGTTATTCCCGCAGGACGTTTGATTCGAGGGGACGCGTCCCTCTTGGTGCTCCATCGCACGCGTTGGAAGACGGGTTGCAGAATTCTGCAGCCGGCTGGGAATAAGTCCAGGTAGCACTCAGTCTGGATAAAGCAGCGCAGCATCGATGCCTGATGGACGGGAGTGCTGTCAGGCGAAACATCTGGAACTCCTGAGCGGCGACGCACACGTCTCAGGCGCACAGGGATGTCCGGTCATGAGCAGTAACGCGATCACCTTCGAGCGCATGTCCCTTCTGCCAAGCAAGGTGACTGCGGTCTCCACCTCAGGTTCGCAGGTCCGCGCAACCGGGAAGGCTACAGGGTGGTCCAGCGCGTCCAACTGTATGACAGGCAAGCGTGACGGGAGTACACTCCAGCAACGCGCGGAGGAACCTGTGCCGGTCTCCCTGTCGCCTGAAACGGCTGAGCAAGCCGATCTCGCCCGGCGCTTTCGCGACCTGATGCTTCCGCATCTGGATGCCGCTTACAACCTGGCGCGCTATTTGCTGCGGGACCCGGTGGCGGCGGAGGACGTCGCACAGGATGCCTTCTTGCGGGCGTTCCGCGCCTTCAAAGGGTACAGGGGCGGTGATCCGAAGGCCTGGATCCTGGCAATCGTGCGAAACTGCTGTCACACCTGGGCGACAGCCGCGGCATCGGACCGAACGGTTCCGCTTGAACGGATCGCGGGGGATCAGGCCGATGATCCGGGCGAGGCATCGGACTGCGCCACCGGATTGGTCGATCCCGCGGATAGCCCGGAAACCGCCGTTGTCCGGCAGGACGAGATCGTCACCATGAGGGAGTTGATCGAGACCTTGCCCCTTCCATTCCGGGAGACGCTGGTTTTGCGTGAACTCGAGGAACTCTCCTATCAGGAGATTGCCGAAACCACCGGAACGCCGATCGGCACCGTGATGTCTCGTCTTGCCCGGGCGCGGCACCTGCTCGCCGATGCCTGGCGCCGACGCACCGCAGACCGAGAGGAGATCCGGCCATGACGCTCCCCTGTTCTGACATGAAAGTTCTTCTGCATGGTCACTTGGATGGGGAACTGGATGCCGCCAATGCCTTCCAGGTTGAGGATCACCTGAGAACCTGCGCTACCTGCTCGAGCGAATACCAGCGCCTGCAGGAGCTTCGGGCAGCCCTTCGGGAGGACAGCCTGCGGTATCGGGCGCCCGACGCGTTACGGGCACGGGTTTTGGAAGCTCTTGTGCCTGCGCCAGCCAGCCCGGTCGCGCCCACGACGGCCCGCTGGTGGCAGCGCCTGAGGCTAAGTCAGCACCTTGGCATTCCGGCTGCGGCTTTTGCGGCGGGTCTCGCCGTAGCTCTGATCGTGCCGCGTTCATCGCCGGATCTGGAGCAGGAACTTGTCTCCGAACATGTCCGCTCTCTGATGGCAAACCACATCACGGACGTGACAACGTCCGACCGGCATACCGTAAAACCCTGGTTTGATGGCCGGCTCGACTTCGCCCCTCCGGTTGTTGATCTTGTAGGTGACGGGTTTGCCCTGACCGGCGGCCGCCTCGACTACGTTGCCGGGCGGGCGGTCGCGGCACTGGTGTACAAACGCCGCGAGCACGTGATCAACCTGTTCATCTGGCCGGCCGAGAAGAACAGGGTCAGTGCCGAGGGAGGGCAGTCCTCGGTCATCAACGGATACAACACGCTTCGCTGGTCCGGCAGCGGGATGATCTTCTGGGCCGTTTCGGATCTGAATGCCGTCGAGTTACAGGAGTTCATGCACCGGTTTCAAGAACAGCTCGCCCGTCAGTAGCCATAATTGGGCTGGCTCGGTAGTCTGACTGGCTCATGGATGTCTACCTTGATGGAGTGTCTCACAACGCCTTTACCGGAACGTCCAAGATCGGTCGTGCTGAGAAGCTGAAGAGCCGACCAGTTCCGTATCGAAGGAAGTGGATCTATGCCTTCTTTGGATCTGGCGTATGGGTCGCAGAGCCTATCCAAAGGGACTTCGATGCTTGACAAGCCTGTCCAGCGACAGCGCCCCGGCTCCCGTCGCAGTCAGGACGAACATGCCGCCCGCGATCGCAAGATCCTTCTCGAAATGCAAGAGCTCGTTTCGGATGGCAAAGTTGGAATGAAACAGGAAAGCGGTCGCAAGGCAGAACAGGCCCAGGCTGAGGGATCCCAGGCGCGCGTGCCAGCCTGATGCCACCATCAAGCCCGCCCCGAGCTGCAAGAGAATGGTGAGAACCAGGACATAAGGTGGAACGCCGATCTTACTCATCGCCGAAGCAGCAGCCGTGAAGTCGAAGGACAATGTCACGGCCTCGTGAAGAAAGATCAGGGCCAGAAGGAGCCGTCCCACGAGGAGAAGGGGGTTGGCGGCCCTTGACGCGATGACCTCAAATGTCTGTAACATCGCAATCTCCCGAGGCTGATCATGGCAGAATGAGGTGGGCGATGATCTCGCCCACCCGCTAATCGACTGCTTATTTCCCCTCTAACGCTTTCTCCAGGTCCTCGCGCTCCTCGCAGCCGCCTGGGCAGAGATTGGTTAGCGCAGCAAGCTGCTCCTTGGCTTTGCCGATGTGCCCGGTCTCGACATACAGTTCACCCAGGTACTCGTGGGCCGCCTTGAAATCGGGCTGGAGCTGCAGCGCCTTGTTGTAGTAGGTCAGCGATGTTTCGTAGTCGCCTGTCTTGCGAAGGGTATATCCCAGCAGATTGTAGACATCCGCCTGCTGGGTGTCTTCCGCCAGCCCCCGCAGCTCTTCCAGGGCCGCGGAATAGTTTGCTGCCTTGATCTTTTCTCGTACGGAGCTCAGATCAACCGAGCTGATCGATGTGTCGTCGTCGACTGCCAGGGCTGCAGTGCTCGTCAGGGCCGGTGTGAGCGCCATCGCACCCAGAAGAGCTAACGAAAAGAGAGAGGTCTTCTTCACCATGGTCTGTCCTCGGTTGCTGGGTTAGATTTCGACGGGAGTGAAGGCATAGGCGTTGTCATCCTTCATGAACGTGCCAAGGCCAGGGAACGGGAAGTGGGCGCCACAGATCATCATGTTGTCCGCAATGACTTGGTCGACGATCTTGTGGCGGGTTGTAACCGCCATTGGTCCGTCCTGATCATAGCTGCCCTGCCACTCCGGATGGGGTGCCAGGAGAGCCGGGACGTACATGATGTCGTTAGACACCATCAGCTGATCGCGACCTGACGTCACCAGAAAAACGGAATGGCCGGGCGTATGGCCATAGGCTTCAAGAATCTTAATACCGGGCGCAACCTCGGTGCCGCTTTCGACGAGCCTCCAGTTGGTCCATGTCGGGAAAACGTCGGCGATGCGCTTGCCGGCCTGGCGACGGCCCTCCGGTAGCTTCTCGACGCGGCCCGGCTCCGTCCAGAATCTGTACTCGGCACTGTTCACGACCAGTTCCGCCTCGGGGAATATCGCAGCGTTCGTGCCCTTCTCCATCAAGCCCCACACGTGGTCCGGATGAAAGTGGGAGATAAGGATCGTATTGATCTGGCTGCGGTCGATGCCGGCTGCTTGCATGTTGGCCGGCAGATGGGTGGCATTGGCCTGCCATTGGCCGACCCCAGAGCCCGCATCAATCATGATGTGCTTGTCGCCGATCTTCAGAACCAGCACCGTGAGTGGAATCGGCATGAAGTCGGTTGTCAGCCCCGCCTTGGCGAGTGCCGCCTTGGTCTCGCCGATGCTAACATCTTTGATGAAGGCTGGATCATGGGGCTTGCGCCAGATGCCGTCATAAACGGCAGTCGCCTCGATCGACCCGACCTTGTACTTGTAAAAGCCCTTCGTCGGCTCCACAGGCGCCTCTGCATGTGCATCGGTGATCAGGGCCAGGGGTTTCGGTAGCCCGAAGGCTGCCGCCATGACCGCGCTGACCAGGATACCTCGGCGTGACAGGTTCAACATCCCAATTCTCCGTCAATCGTTGGGTTGAGGAGCAACGCGGATGTGGCGTTCCATCACTGCTCCCTATCGGCAGGACTATGCCTCCCGCGGTTTTATTCCCGAGATTGCGGTGCCACCGGAATTGACGAGAAAGGGAATCCCCTGGGTCCAAGTCTATAAATCCCTTTAGTCCGGCTCTGGCGCTGTCGTGCAAGAGACCGACTGGGTCTAGCGGTTGTTAATCGCTGTCCATCTGGTCTGCCCAGGGGATGCCTGATCACGCGCTGGCTGCAGGCTGTCCATGATTTTGCCGCACGGCGGCTGTCGAAATTGAATGGGCTGCGACAGCCCGCATGAGGGGGAGCCCTCCTATGCCGGACGCCTTGTTTGAAGCGCACCTGACCGTCCGTGATCTTGAGGTTTCGATCGCGTTCTACCGTGACGTGGTCGGCCTGGAACTGGCTTATGTTCTCCAGGAGCGACCTGTGGCGTTCTTCTGGATTGGCGGGCGCGGTAATGCCATGCTTGGGCTGTGGTCAGGATCCTCGTCGCCCAATGTCATGCGGCTGCATGTGGCCTTTCGCACGGACCTTGATGCCGTGCTTGCCTCCGGTGAGGTCCTGCAAGCCGCCGGTGTCCAGCCGCTGGACTTCCATGGCCATCCAACACGTGAGCCCTCGGTGATCGGTTGGATGCCGGCTGTCTCTGTGTTCTTTCACGATCCCGACGGCCACCTGCTGGAGTACTTGTCCATGCTCCCGCACGTGGCGAGGCCTGAAGTTGGGGTTGTCCCGTACTCCGAGTGGATCGCAAGCTGGACCTGACCGCAGGGGGATGGTCACCGGAAATGCCTCTTCGACATTTGATACCGAGGCTAAGCCCGAACATGGCAGTTAGAAAGCACGGGGACGAGCGATCGGATGGCACTGGGAGCCCCTTAAGTTCCAGCAGTGGATCTCGACGAAACTTTCCAGATGAGTTCTCGGCACGCGGCGACCGCTCCCTCAAACATGCGAAGCGGAGCAGCTGCAGCCCCCATCCTACTTCGCGACGCGTGAGGAGATGGAGGCAATCACCTCAGCTGGAGTTTGGCCATTTTTGGGGGCGCTGGAGGATCAGACGTGGATCCAGAACGCGCGCTCTGAGGTGATATAATCCAAGGCCTGGTCCACCGGCATCGTCAGCCTGCCGAAGGGGCCAGGGTCTTTCCACCGCTCCCCATTCCACCACAGCACCTGCACCTTTGCGGGATCTCCGGTCGGGCGCAGCCGTGCCACGGGCGCTCCGGTGCGCCGGCTCAGCAGCGAGTAGCCGCCGCTGC
>NZ_JAMXFI010000182.1:0-16237 GCF_025460875.1 Microvirga yunnanensis | reverse complement strand
CATCGTGTTCCATGCCCTGGCGCGGGGCGAGATCCGCTCCATCGTCGAGCTTCAGCTGGAGCGCGTCAGGCGGACCGCCCATGGCCAAGGCGTCGATCTTGAGATCGACGCCAGCCTTGTCGACCACTTGGCGGCCGCCGGCTTCCGGCCGGAGTTCGGCGCGCGCGAGCTGCGGCGCCTCATCCGCTCCGAGCTGGAGACCCAGCTGGCCCGGGCGATGCTGGCGGGCGACGTCCATGAAGGCGACCGGGTGACCGCACGCTGGGACCGCGACCAGCAGAGGGTCGTGCTCGAGCCCCAGCCTCGAGCATCAGGGACAGAGCCGGTTCCCGCCGGCGCCGAGGGCGAGCATTCCAATGCGGTCGAGATGGAGCGGGACGCTCAGACGGGATCCGGGAACAAGGGACACTCGGCCGCTGAATGAACCCGGCAGCTGGCCTCAATCCTCGCGGAACGCGCGATTGAAGCTGTCCATCACGGGGCGCAGCATGTAGCCGGCCGCGGTGAACTTGCCGGTCTTGATCAGAACCTCGACGGGCATGCCGGCCATGACCTCGACACCGGGCAAGGATGAGAGCGAATGCTCGTCGAGACGGATGCGCGCCGTGTAGAACGAGCGCTGCGTGGTTTTGTCGGTCATGCGGTCGGCCGACACATAGGTGAGCGTTCCTTCCACAGGAGGAACGCGGCGGTGCTTGTAGGGCATGAGCCGCACCTGCGCCGGCAATCCGGGATGGACGACGTCGATGTCGTCGGGCCTCACCTGGGCGGTGATGATGAGGCGATCATGCTTCGGCACGAGGTCGAGCAATGGCTGCCCCTCCCCTATGACGCCGCCGGGCGTCCGGATCCGGAGATCGGTGACGACCCCATCCTCGGGGGCGCGCACCTGGGTGCGGGCGAGGACGTCCCGAGCGGCCTCGGCCCGTTCGGACAGCTGGTAGAGGAGCGCCTGCACCTCGCGCAGGCTCTGAGCGATCTCGGCCTCCCGATCGCTGCGCAGCTTGAGGATCTGAGCGTTGGCTTCGCCCACGCCCTGTTCGGCACGTGCCATTTCCTCCTGCGCCTGGCCCTGGCGCCCGTCGATCTCGGCCTGCTCGCGCTCGAGAGCCAGCTTGCGCGGCTGCGCGATGATACCTCTAGCGACCAGAGGCGCAATGGATTCCATTTCCTTCTTGATGATCTCCGCACGTTTGGCCGCCGCACTCACCTGATATCGCAGGCCCAGCATCTGGCGCGAGATCTGCTGCTGCCGCTGGATCAGCACAGCGAGCTGCGACTGATAGAGCTGGCGGCGGCTGTTGAAGATTCGCTGCTGTCCGGCGAGCATCTCGGCGAGCGCCGCGTCCGTCTCCGCCGCCTGGCGCAGGGGCAGCGGGAACTGAATCGTGTCGGTCCCGTCGCGCTCGGCGAGCAGCCGCGCCTCCCGGGCCTGCGCCTCGCGCAGCTGTCCCTGGAGGGCCTCCGCGCTGGATCTGGCCCGCGTATCGTCGAGCTGGATCAGCGGCTGGCCGGTCGTCACGGCATCACCGTCCTTCACCAGGATCCTGGCGACGATGCCGCCTTCCAGGTGCTGCACCGTCTTGCGGCTCGTTTCGGCCTCGACCGAGCCGGACGCGATCGCGGCGCTTTCGAGCGGCGCCGTGACCGACCAAATGCCGAAGCCGCCGATGAACACGACCACGAGCCCGAAGGCGACGGCCGTCAGCCACCGGATCCGGTGGAACGGAGTGGGGGGCGGCGGGGGCAGGACATCCGAGAGGTCGATGACGGGAGATGTTCTGGCCATCACGCGGCTCCCTTGCCGGCCTGCTGACCCGGTGCGGCGATCATCGGTCCTTCGTTAACCTTCGGCATGCGCGCTTCAGGCTTCGCCCTCGCCTGCTGCGCGACCCTGATGGCCGTCCGTCCCTGGGCGATTTTCTCGGCGATCTCGCGGCGCTCGCCGTAGGCGTTGACCAAGCCGTTGTCGAGCACGAGCACGTTGTCGGCGACCGACAGAATGCCGAGGCGCTGGGCGATGACGATGATCGTTGCACCGCGAGACTTCATCTCGTCGATGGCCCGACGGAGCGCCTCCTCGCCTTCTGGGTCGAGGCTGGCATTCGGCTCGTCGAGAACGATCAGACGGGGGTCGCCGAAAAACGCACGCGCGAGCCCCAGCTTCTGGCGCTGACCGCCGGAGAGCCGCGCTCCGCCCTCGCCGATATGGGTGTCGTATCCCTTGGGCAGCCGCATGACGGTGTCGTGAAGATCCACCAACCGCGCAGCCGCAATCACATCCGTGGAACTCGCCTCGGACAGGCGGGAGATGTTCTCCGCAACGGTCCCGGCGAAGAGCTCGACGTCCTGGGGCAGATAGCCGAAGTAACGATGTCCCCCGGAGGCCATCCACACCCCGACGTCGGCCCCGTCGAGGCGCACATGCCCGGTGGTCGGCGGCACGGTGCCGGCGATCAGGCGACCGAGGGTCGATTTCCCGGCCCCTGAGGGCCCGACGACACCGAGCACCTTGCCGGCACAGACCATCATCGAGAGGCGGCGCACGACAGGCTCGGTCGATCCAGGCGGCACATAGGTGAGTTGCTCGACTTCCAGGAGGCCGCTGGGCGGGGGCAGCTCCATACCCTTCACGGGCGGCGGCGCGGCCTGCATGATGCGCCGGATGCGGTCGTAGGCGAGCCGCACGTTGGTGACGGCCTTCCAGGTGCCGATCGCTCCCTCGACAGGGCCGAGGGAGCGGCCGAGCAGGATCGAGGCGGCGAAGATCGCCGCCGGGCTGACATCGTGCCGGATCACCAGGAACGAGGCTGCCGCCATCACCAGCACCTGCGCGAGGAAGCGCACGAAGCGGGCCAGTGCCTGGATGGCCGAGGCCCGCGATCCCGCCGAGAGTTGGGCGGCCTTGGCATGCGCCTGTTCATCGGACAGGATCCGCGCCACGCCGGGCAGCATGCCCATGGCGGTGATCGCCTCCACATTGCGCATCAGCGACTCGAAGCGGTGCTGGCTTTCGGATGAGGCCGCGGAGGCCCGCGCGAAGGGAGCCCGGGTCACGGTCTCGTTGAGCCATGCGAAGCCGAACAGGATGAGGGAAGCCACGATCCCGATGGCGCCCAGCAGCGGGTGCACGAGGGTCATGGCGAGCAGAAAGATCGGCGTCCACGGGAGGTCGAACAGCGCCGTGCACGCCGATCCACCGAAGAACTGGCGCAGGGTGCCGAGATCGCGCCAGGCCTGTGCGGCTCCTGCCGGATCGGCTCGCAGCGCGGCCTGCACGGCCGCGGTGAGCACGGGAGCCTGCAGGCGCTCCTCGAGCCAGCCACCGATGCGGGCGAGCATCTCGCGGCGCAGGGCCTCGATGACCGCATGGAGCGCCAGCGCGAAGATGACGATGAGGGTAAGCATGAAGAGCGTGTCGAGGCTCTGGCTCGACAAGACGTGGTCGTAGACCTGCAGCAGGTAGAGCGGCATGGTCAGGGCGAGCAGATTGACGAAGAAGCTCAAGCCCGCAACGAGGGCCAGCGAGTAGCGGCAAAGCCGGAAGGCGTGCTCCACCTCTGTCTGATGGCGGGCCTTCATCCAGTTCAGGGCCATACGCGATCTCCGGGCACGTCATAGGAATTGGGCGAGCGCTTGTACAGCGGGAGCAGGGTACGAGCGCCAATCCGGGACCGCAGGTTCGCTGCGGTCCCGGATGGCCGTGGCCGGCACTTCAGACGGTGAAGCCGAAGTCGAAGTCGCCGAAGTCGAACGTGAAGGCCAGGCTGGCATCCTGCGTGGCATCCATCGTCTGGTCGAGATCGACCGTCACCGCCTGGTCCTGCGTGGAGGTGGCGTCGGAGTCGTTGTTTTGGCCGAGGTCGAAGTCGCCGATATCCTGATCGGAGGCCGCGGTTCCGCCACCGCCCTGGTTCACGCTGGCCCCGGCATTGCCGCTGGCCGTGGAGTCGATGTCCGCTACGGCGTCGTTGTCACTGTGCGCTCCGGCATTGCCGGCGGCGGTGCCGCCATTGGCGGACGCGTTCCCGCCCGTCGAGGAACCGGCCGTCGTGTCGCCGCCGGCCGTGTCACCGCCCGTGGCCGCGCCAGAGGCTGAGTCGCCGCCCGTGGTGTCGCCGGAAGCCGCCGTAGCGGCACCGCCAGCACCGCCCGTGCCGGCGCCACCCGTCCCGTCGCCGCCAGTGGCAGCGCCGGATGTCGCCGCACCGCTCGTGCCGGCGCCGCCTGAACCGGCCCCGCCTGTGCCGGTCCCTGAGGTGCCGTCGCCGCTGGCGCTTGTGCCGGCGCCACCATAGCCGCCCGCTCCACCGGTGCCGTCGCCGCCGGCGCCATCGCCGCCCGTCCCGTCACCGCCTGTTCCGGCTCCGCCCGTACCGTAATCTCCGTCACCGCCGGTGCCATCGCCGCCAGACGCGTAACCGCCACTGCCGTAGCCGCCCCTGCCGTCGCCACCATCGCCTCCGTCGCCGCCGGTCGCTGCGGAGTCGCCGCTTGCCGCATCGCCCGAGTACCCGTCACCACCGGGACCATTGCCGCCCGATCCGTCGCCCGTGTCCGCGTCTCCGGAATAAATCGGCCCGCTCGTGCCGTTCCCGCCGGCCCCATATCCGCCTTCGCCGCCGACGGCACCCGCATTGCTTCCTGCCGTGTCCCCGGACGTGGAGTCGCCGCTATCGGTCCAACCGCCTACGGTGTCGCCGCCTGTCGCGGACCCGCCGGTCGTCGTGCCGCCCGTGGCGGCGCCGCCATTGGCGCTGTTGGCAGCCGTGGCCGTTGAGTCGCCACTCGTCGTCACGTCCGAGTCCACGTCGGAGTCGTTATCCGTGGCGACATTCGTATCGGCCGTGTTGTTGGCGCTTGCATCGTTGTAGGCCAGCTGAACCGGGTTGTAGTCGACCGCGGCCTCGTTGTCGTTGTCTTGGTCAATGGTCGAGGTCTGACTGGTGCTTGTGTCGGTGTTCTGCCTCTGCAGCTGATCCAAGGTGTTGTTCAACTCGACGTCGAGATCGAAATCGAACCCGAATCCGCTGAGCAGGTCTGATAGGTCTGCCATTCTCGCGCTCCTCACGTGGTTGCCGCCGCCTCGTGGAGTTGCAAGGCGGTTTGGCAGAGAGTCCTGCATGCGCGGCATGAGAGAAAGTTGCCGATTTGCATGCCGCAGAATGGGTGAGGAGAAGGATCCGGTCGCCCATTCGGGTGACACGCCTTCTTTCACATGCGGTGGCGCACCTGCCGGATCAGCCGAACCGGTAGGTCTTTTCATGAGGTACCCCTTAAGGGGCTTATGCGTCTCGGATCGGCTAAGACGATGATTCACTTGCGCAAACCATCGCTTTCGGCACTCCATTGAGGCGGACCGTCGGACGTACTGCTAATTTGTCTCCGGTCCCATGCCGGCCAATTGATCCGTGTGAATGCCGAACCAGTTGGATGATGGGAAAGCTTCCTTTCTCATCACGCCGGGGAGGCACCTGTGACAATTGACCTATTCACGGCGGCCTTGGGGTTGTCCGGCCTGAGAGAGTGCGAGCAATAGTCTCGGCTGACGCTTCAAGGCATCATCAAATTGAAGCCGAGCCTGGCAGTTCGATTACTAGAAACTGGCATGAAAAACGGTTAAAATAGGCGCGTGATTATTGTAGAACAGCCAGTGCGCGCCGTTTGCGTCTTGAGCGTCAGGTGCCGAGTTCCGCCGTTTGGACGATCAATGGCAGGATAGCCCTGTAAATAGTGCCTGCTTGGCCTTAGCGCCCCATCGTTGCGTAATATCAGTCGCCTTAGGGAACGCAAAAATTCTTGGGAACGCATTCAATGAGATTCGCCTCACATGAAGGAGGGTTGTGATGCATTTTTCGTATGCAGCGCCCGATGGTGACCCGAATGGTATGAGGCAGGAGGCTCTCGTCATCATCGATGATGAGCCGTTCTCGCAGGAATGTCTCGTCCACGCGATCGGCAGTGCGTTCCCACGCACCCCCGTCGTAGGATTTTCCTCGGTCAAAGAATTTTCTCATGCTGGCGAGTTGGCAGTCGGCTTGGTGCTGCTGAGGTCTCAGCAGCATTCACTCTCGGGAAGCCAGCTGAACGATGAAACCAGAGACATCCTCCAGAACCGTCCGGACGTGCCGATCGTCATCCTCTCCATGTACATGAGGACGAAGGATGTCCGGGACGCGATTGCCATGGGTGTACGCGGCATCATCCCGATGACCACTTCTTTCAAGGTCGCGGTCGCGGCCCTGCAGCTCGTGATGGTCGGAGGAACTTACTTCCCTCGCTTCGCGAACGGAGACTTGCCTGTCGCCGCCGAAACCAAGGATGGGCACGGACTACATCCGGAGGTGCCTACACGGCTTGTCCTGCCGCATGCCGGTGAACGAAACTATTTCGAGATCGTGGAGCAACCCGGAGACGTGATCAAGACAGAGGCGAACGGGTCGGGGGTCATCTTCACGGCGCGGGAGCTGGACGTCCTGGAGGCTCTTCAGAAGGGATGGTCCAACAAATGGATTGCCCATTCGCTCAACATCTCCGAGAACACCATCAAAGTGCACATCCAGCGTATCATGCGAAAGCTGCACGCCACCAACAGGACGGAGGCGGTCATCCGGCACCGTCAGCTCAATGGCTTGAGCTGAGGCCCGTAATCCGATTTGGTGTCGTCCGTTCGAATGAGGCCGAGCCAGCCCGCTCTGCGTCCGAGCACCGACCGAGCGATGCCCGATCGCCCAGGCAGGCGGAGCAAGGCGCCTGAATGGGTGACTGGCGCAGCGGGATACCGGCGCTCTACACTGTCTCTTCCTCAGTGGCCGCGCGAGGTCGATTCTGATGCTGCCTCCCGACAAGGGAACCCGAAACCTGCTCCCGCTCCTGGCTGACAAGCAGGACGGAATCGTTCAGGTGGCCGAGGATGAGGGCAGCCCGGTCCGTCCGGTCTCGGATCCTGGGCCGTCGGCTCCCCATTCGTCCAATCCGACCAGCGATCCGGCGCCGGTCCGCGCCGATCCCGCCCATCAGCCCGCCACGTCGCCCTTTGGAACGGACCCGGCTCCGGCGGCACACGACCTGGCCTCTCACGCGGTCTCGTCCTCGGGACCGAAGGGTTCGACGGATGCCATCGGCGGACATACCCGGGACGGCATGCATATCGACGACAACGGCACCGGGTCGGGCCAATCTTCAGTCTTAGGGTCGTCCATCGGCTCTCCCGCAGCAGCTCCTCATGCCTCAGGGGCCGTCCCGAGCGGCGCCTCCCATCGCATGCCGGGCGAGGCCGCAACCGACGAGGGGCAGAAGGATCCAGGGCATGCCCTGGACGGCGGGGGCTTGCATGCGCCGTTGTCGGAGGCCGCAGCAGCACCTGCAACGCTCCCGGGAGCCGGTCTCCCATCGGATCCGCCGGCCCCGGCCGGCATCCCGATCGCCGTTCCCGACAGCGACGACATCCATATTGTCCAGACCGCCTTCGTGGATCAGGACGCGGACGTCCTGCTCAATGGCTGGATGGGTGAAAGCAAGATCCGCGTCTTCATGGACAACGACGCGGACATGACCCAGGACGCCGACGTTCGGCTCGATGTCGACGATAACAACCGTGTTTTCCTGCGCCTCGACCAATCGATGACGATCGACCAGAACACCGAGATCGACCTCGACATCTACGAGGTCAAGGGCGTTCTCTATGTGGACCTGTATCTCAAGAACGAGGTCGATATCGTCCAGGATACGGAGCTCGACCTGATGATGGACGGCTGGCACGGCAAGAGCCAGTTCGTCGTCAACAATCATCTCGATATCAGGCAGGACGTCGACGTGGACGTGGATATCGACGATGAGCTCGAGGAGAAGTTCGCGATCAAGGTCGCGATCGGTGTGAAACAGGCCGTCGACGTGGACCAGGACGCCGACATCGATGTCGGCTATGCCGATGGCGCGATCGGCATCGATGTCGATGCGGTACAGACAGCGACGATCGACCAGGATACGACGCTCAGGATCGACTTTACCGTCGTCTAGAGCATCGGACGGTCGGGATGGCCGGCACGAGGCGGGTGATGACCGGCTGGCCTTCCGCCAGCGCATCACGCGGACGAAAGCGGGCCACGTGCGTGACCCTCTCCCGTCATCACCCGCTCACACCACCCTCCCGTCCCACCTCCACGTCATCACCGGGCTTGTCCCGGTGATCCCGATACGAGAGGCGCCGCGCTTCAAACAATCGGGATGGCCGGGACAGGCCCGGCCATGACGTGAGAGGGTGTTGTCGCCGGCCCTTGCCACCTTCTCCACGTCATCACCGGCCTTGTGCCGGTGATCCCGCTCCTGTGAGGCGTTGCGCTCTTCCGATCGGGATGGCCGGCACAAGGCCGGCCATGACGTGTGGAGGGTGTCATCACCCGCTCTCACCATCCTCCCACGTCACCACCGGATTCGATCCCAACCTGGACCCGCTTTTCACGTCCGAGGCTCCCTCTCTTGACCGGCGCATCGGAAGAGGCGGACCTAGAGCATCGGACGGACCCAGAGGGCCGCGTCAGCGAAAAGTGGATCCGGTTTTCCGTCCTGACCGATGCTCTCATTCAAGAAGAAAGCATCGGATGGATCCCAAAAGTGCAAGTCCACTTTTGGGTCCGATGCTTTAGCGGGCCACGCCAGTGACCCGAAGGGCCACGTCATCGTTTGAGGTGAAGATAGGCGGAGTCGAAGTCGCCGGCCGCTTGAAGGGCTTCCCAGTCGGGAATGTGAAGCGTGCCTCCGCGCAGGACGATCAGACCCTCGCTTCTCAGATCCTGAAGCACCCGATTGACATGGACCGTGGACAGTCCCAAGGCATCGCCGAGCTCATTCTGGGTGACTGGCAGGTCGTAGCCGTGCTCGCCGGCAAGCCCGACCGCCCTGAGGCGCATCTGCAGTTCGCATAAGAGGTGGGCGATGCGCTGATAAGCCGAACGGCGCCCGATTCCGATCATCCATGCGCGAAACATCGCCGCGTCGATGAGCGTGTCACGCCACAATACGGCCCCGAGGCCGGGATGCCGCTCCAGAAGGGCACGAAGGCTCTCGTGCGGGATCAAGGCGATGCTGCTCGTGGCGAGGGCCCCGATGCTGTTGTCCATCACCTTCAAGTGGAGACTCTGCAGATCGGGGATATCGCCCGGAATATAGAAGCCCATGATCTGACGCTTGCCGTCCGAAAGGATCTTGTACCGGCAGATGAACCCGCTCAGGACCAGGCAGCATTCCGACGGCCGGTCACCATCACGGACGATGTCGCTGTCCGCTTCGAAAATCTTGACATTCATCGGCAGGTCCAGGACTGCCCGCTTCTCCTCATCGGACAGATCCGCAATGCTGTCCAGCTTCCAGAGCAAAGGATTGAGACTGGCCTGTTTGTGCATGGCAAGGCTCATCATAGCACCTCCAGACCGTCTTTGCAGAGCGACATTGCCCAGTTCGGCGCGAGGGGCAGGCCCCTTTCCGGCACGATATCGCCGCCTCTCATTCCTTCATCGTGGCGTTTGGCTGAACATGGGTCGAAGGCAACGCTCCCTGCCGCGCCAGCTCGAGCAGGATCTCGTCCCGGTGGCCGTACCACGCCACCAGGGTCGCACGAAATGTTTGGAGCAGTTTCTCTGCTTCGCTCACGTCGTGGCCGTCCCGACGCAAGGTTTCGATCAGGACGATCTGGTCGGTCACTCGCCTTTCCCCATCGGCAATATCACTCTCGGCCTTGGCGAGAGCCTCCTGTTCAGCTGAACGATCCGGCATGGCCACGCTCGCGTCCATCATGGAGCGTCCCAGGTACCGACGCGGCTCCCAGGGCTTAAGTTCCCCACGGCACTTGAAAATCCGACCCCCTCATCGCCCTTCTGGAACTGACGCTTCGACCGGATGTTCCCCCTTTCAGAACAACCCGAGAGCCGTCCATGAGCAATCGTGACATCATCGTGATCGGCGGATCTTCGGGAGCGACGGCCCCCCTCAAGGCGATCCTGGGCGCGCTTCCCCCGGATCTGCCTGCGGCCGTGTTCATCGTGCTCCACATCCCGGCTCGGAGCGTGGGCATCCTGTCGACGGTCGCATCGGCGGCCGGCCCTCTTCCGGTGCTTGCCGCCGCCGATGGCATGCCGATCACTCCCGGCCACGTCTACCTGGCCGTTGCGGATCATCACCTGCTCCTGACCCAGGGGCGCATCAAGCTGGGTCGGGGCCCGCGGGAGAACATGGCCCGCCCCGCCATCGATCCGCTGTTCCGCTCTGCCGCCGCCGCCTACGGCTCCCGGGTGATCGGGATCATCCTGAGCGGATTGCTCAATGACGGGGCCTCGGGTCTGGAGGCCGTGAAGCGCTGCGGCGGCGTCGCTATCGTGCAGGATCCGGCCGAGGCCGCCGCCGACGAGATGCCGAGGAGTGCCCTGGAGGCGACATCGGTCGATCTGTCGGTTCCAAGCGTCCGGATCGGCGACGTGCTCTCCGATCTCGTCCGAGAGGCCGCCGGCCCAAGCCTGCCGGTTCCGCCGGAGATCCGCCTGGAGGTCGACATCGCGGCCGGGGAACGGGTCGACAGCGAAGTCATCGGCAAGTTCGCCGATCCTTCGGCGCTCACCTGCCCCTCCTGCAGCGGGGTGCTGTCCAAGGTGCGCGGAGGCAGGCCGCTCCGGTTCCGCTGCCAGGTCGGCCACGGCTTCACGGCCGACATGGTGGCGAAGGAGCAGGAGAATGCCGTGGACGAAGCCCTTCGGGTCGCCCTGCGCATCATCGAGGAGCGGGCCGAGCTGGTCTCCCGCATGGCCGAGGACGGGCGCCGGAGCGGTCGCAAGGCGGTGGCTGAGATGTACGATGAGAGGGCTCTCGAATACCGCGGTTACGCTGACACCCTGCGCCAGGCCGTCCTGCAATCCATGACCCCCCTCGCGCCCCGCGTGGACGAAGGCGGACAGGACAACCAGGAATAGGATGCAGCAGCATGACGGAACTTTGAGAGGTGGTGCAATCCCTTATAGTATGGCAATCCCCTCCCGGAGCTGGGAATCGTCACCGTGGCCGCGAAGAACAACAAGGCAACCTCCTCAGAATCCGCCCCGAGTGGGGAGACCGGACGACGGGGCGTTTTCTCGGTCGTTGCCGTGGGAGCATCCGGGGCCGATAGCCATTCCCTCGAACGCTTCCTGGCCGGACTGACGGTCGGCGAGGAGATCTCCGTCGTTCTCGTCTTCCAGCAACGGGAGGCCTTGAACGAAGAGCGGTTCAGATCGGCGCTGTCGGAGCACGGGCGGACCCTGACCTCGGCGGCTCATGGAGCCCTCGTCGAGCCCGGCAAGATCTATTGGTCGGCTCCCAACACGATCCTGACCGTCGAGGACGGTCGTTTCCGGATCCGCCCTGCGCAGGAGCCCCCGGGCGAGCGGGGCACCATCGACAGCTTCCTCATCTCGGTTGCCGAGGACCAGGAAGGAAAGGCCATCGGGGTCATCTTCTCCGGAACGGACGGAGACGGGACGCTCGGCGTCACGGCTCTCAAGGAGGCCGGCGGCCTCACGCTGGCGGAGGAAAGTCCTGAACTGGCCGGGGAAGGGATCGTCCCCAACCACAGCCCCGCGGCTCTCGTCGATTTCGTCCTGCCGCCGGAGGAACTGGCGGAGCGGGTGCAGCTTTATGCGAGCCACCTCGCGCGCTACGGCGAGGCAGCCCACCTCGAGGCGGAGGCGGCCGAGATCTCCGGCACCCTGGCCAGCATCGCCACGATCCTGCGCAACCAGACCGGCCACGACTTCCACGGCTACAAGCCGAACACGTTCCTCCGTCGCGTCCAGCGCCGCATGCAGGTCGTCCAGGCCGAGACGACCGACGCTTACGTGGAATTTCTGCGCAGCCATCCCGAGGAAGCCCAGAGCCTCTTCAACGATCTCCTCATCGGCGTGACGCAATTCTTCAGGGATCGCAGGGAATTCGAGCTTCTGGAAACCCAGGTGATCCCCAGGCTCTTCGAGGGCAAGAGCCGCAGCGACCAGATCCGGATCTGGGTCCTTGGCTGCTCTACGGGCGAAGAGGCCTACTCCATCGGCATTCTGCTGCGCGAATACATGGCAGGGCTGGACACCGTGCCGCACGTGCAGATCTTCGCAAGCGATATCGACGGCCGCGCCCTCACGTCCGCCCGGGTGGGACGGTACACGGAAGCCATCACGAGGGACGTAAGCCCCGAACGCCTGGCCCGATGGTTCGTCAAGGAGGGCAACACCTATTGCGTGGTGAAGGAACTGCGGGAGATGTGCATCTTCTCGCAGCACAGCGTCATCAAGGACGCTCCGTTCTCGCGTCTCGACATGATCTCCTGCCGCAACCTGCTGATCTATCTCAATGCGGATCTCCAGGACCGGGTGATCCCCCTCTTCCACTTCGCGCTCAGGCCCGGGGGCTACCTGTTCCTCGGCAACTCCGAGAACATCTCGCGCCATACGAGGCTCTTCGCGCCGGTCGATCGCGGCTATCGCATCTTCCAACGCCTGGAAACGAGCGCCCGTATCCTGCCGGACTTCCCCTTCACGGCCGTCGACCGCAAGCCCGCCGAGAGCCCGCCGCTCCTGCGGCCCCGGCGCATCGAAGGCAGCTTCGCGCGCCAGGCCGAGATGATCGCGGAGCGCTACGCTCCGGCCTATGTGGTGACGGACGAGAACTTCGACGTCATGCACTTCTCTGGGCGAACCGGGCGCTACATCGAGCCGGCCGGCGGCACGGCGACGCTCAACCTGTTGAACCTCGTTCACAGCGACCTGCGCCTGGACCTCCGCGCGGCCCTGACCAAGGCGGCGGAAGAGCACAAGACGGTCCAGATCGACGGCCTCCGGATGGGCTCGAACGGCAGGAGCCTGATCGTCGATATGGTCGTCGAGCCTTTGCGCGATCAGCCCAATGCGGCACCGGGATTCGTCGTCGTCTTCAAGGACAGCGCCGCTCCCGTCGTGGAGGATGCCGGCCCGACGGCTGGCAGTTCCTTCCTGCGTGACGAGCATGTGCAGCGCCTCGAGACCGAACTGCGCGTGACCCGTGAAAGGCTTCAAGCCACCATCGAGGAGCTCGAAAGCACCAACGAGGAACTCAAGTCGTCGAACGAGGAATACCAGTCCCTGAACGAGGAGCTCCAATCGGCCAACGAGGAGCTTGAGACCTCGAAAGAGGAGCTGCAATCCGTCAACGAGGAGCTGACCACCGTCAACGGCGAACTCGCACATAGGGTTCAGGAACTCGGTCGCTCGAACAGCGATCTGAAGAACTTGTTGGAGAGCACGCAGATCGCAACGATCTTTCTCGACAACGACATCCGGGTGATGAACTACACACCCGCCGTGACCGAGATCTTCCACCTCGTCGAGACGGATGTCGGGCGCCCGATCGCACATATCAAGTCGCGTGTAGCCTATGACGAGCTTCAGGACGATGCCCGGCGCGTGATACGCACGCTTGGCAGCGTCGATCGCGAGATCGAGGATCCGACGACGGGCACCCGCTACATGATCCGCGTCCTGCCCTATCGCAGCGTCGATAACTATATCGGGGGCGCGGTGGTCACCTTCACGGACGTCACGCCGCTCACGCGGGCGCAGCAGGCCCTGCGCGAAAGCGAAGAGCGGTTCCGCGCCATGGCCGAGCAGGCCGAGGTGGGCATTGCCATGACGGATCGCGAGGGCCGTGTCATCTATGTCAACGATCGCTATTGCACGATCCTCGGCCTGACCCGTGAGCAGATCGTCGGCCGCACGGTTCAGGAGCTGACGCATCCGGAGGACGCGGGACGCAACGGGCCCCTGCTCGAGCGTGCGGTCTCCAGCGGCGAATCGTTCGTGCAGGACGGGCGCCACCTTCGCCCGGATGGTTCGGTCGTCTGGGTGCGGAACAACGTCAGCGCTCGACGTGACGCCGCAGGACAGGTGGTGGGCGGCCTGACCGTGGCGATCGACCTCACCGAGCGGGTCCGTGCAGAGGAGGCCCTGCGGGCGAGTGAGAAGCATACCAAGCTCCTGCTCGCCGAACTGCAGCACCGCGTCCGCAACACCCTGGCGGTCGTGCGATCGATCACACGGCGAACGGCCGCGAACAGCGAGACGGTCGATGACTACGCCATGCATCTCGAAGGGCGTATCGAAGCGTTCGCCCGCACGCAGACCATGGCGACACGGACGGCCGATGCCGGAATCAATCTCGAAGAGCTGGTCAGGGACGAGCTGCTCGCCCATGCGGTCCGGGACGACGAGAAGGCCCATGTGGACGGACCGCCCGTCCGGCTCCAGACGCCCGCGGCGGAAAAGCTGGGAATGGCGATCCACGAGCTCGCCACGAATGCGGTCAAATACGGGGCTCTCTCAGAGGCCGATGGTCATATCGACATCACCTGGCGCATCGAAGCCGTCGACGGCAGCCGCAAGCTGAGGCTGGAATGGCGGGAGAGCGGTGTTCGCGTGGCAGCCTCGGCCCCGCGCCGGCGCGGCTTCGGCACCGAGCTGATCGAGCGCACGCTCCCCTACGAGGTCGATGCGACGACGGAGCTTGAATTCACGCCGGGCGGCGTGCGCTGCGTGATCGAGTTTCCGCTCAGCCAGCGGACAGCCATTATGGATGCTCCATCCTCATCGCACGGGCGCCCCGAGGACGATCAGACCGATGCCTCGCACCAACCCTCTTGAAGATTAGGCTTGACCTGACGGGCTCGCGTGGTCTCCATTTGGCCGCACGTCGAGCCGCCAGCCTAAGGGATCTGCATTGGACTGGGACAAGATCAGACTGTTCTACGAAGTCGTCAGCGCCGGGAATTTCACCCGTGCCGGCGAGAAGCTCGGTGTCAACCAGTCGTCGATCAGCCGGCAGATCAGCGCTCTCGAGCATGAGCTGAAGGTCCCGCTCTTTCACCGT
Organism: Microvirga yunnanensis; assembly: GCF_025460875.1. Taxonomy (NCBI): domain Bacteria; kingdom Pseudomonadati; phylum Pseudomonadota; class Alphaproteobacteria; order Hyphomicrobiales; family Methylobacteriaceae; genus Microvirga; species Microvirga yunnanensis. The sequence continues at coordinate 1,327 of NZ_JAMXFI010000182.1, read as the reverse complement.
CACCCCCGTGGCCTCGTCCTGACGGAGCATGGCGACGTGCTCTTCCGGGCCGCCCAGGACATTCGCGTCCGCCTGGACGAAACGCGCCAGCGCCTGACCGAGACGAGCGAGCGTCCGGCAGGGGAGCTCAAGGTGACGGCGACCGTCGGCATCGGCGGCATCTGGCTCGCGCGGCGCATTGCGGAATTCCTCGATCTCTACCCGGAGGTGCATATCCAGCTCATTCTCACCAACGATGAACTCGATCTTGCGATGCGGGAGGCGGATATCGCGATCCGCCTGCGCCTCCCGGCTCAGCCCGATCTGATCCAGCGCCGCCTCTTCACCATCCAGTATCACGCCTATGCGGCCCACACCTATATCGAGCGCTTCGGAGAGCCCGAGAGCATCGACGATCTCGACCGGCACTCCATCGTCTGCCTCGGCGGCGATCAGCCACCCTTCATCCTCAACCTGCATCGTCTGACGAGCCTGGGTCGAAACCCCAAGGACCCTCGTCCCAGCCGGTTCGTGGTCAATGACAGCCTGGCGCTCCGGCAGGCGATCGAGAACGGGGCGGGAATCGGCATGGCTCCCGATTACGCCATGAGCAACAACCCGCGGGTCAAGCAGGTTCTGCGTGACGAGCAGATGCCGACCCTCGACAGCTACCTCGTCTATCCGGAGGAGATGCGCTCCGTGGCGCGTGTCCAGGTCTTCCGCGACTTTCTCGTCTCGAAGGCCCAGCGCTGGGATTTCTGAGCCGGACGTTTCAAGCGGTGGAAAGGCTCAACCTCATTTTCTCCACGATTCTTAGGCTACTTTAAACCTTTCCAGAAATTCTCAGGGGCCCATTCCCATGTCACGGTCTTTCGTTGCCGTTCTCAGCATTGCCCTCGGCCTTCCCTTTCTCATTCTCCTGGCCCTCGTCTCGTCGGCCTCAGGGGTGAGCGCGAGTGTGCTCACGAACGCGCTTGGCCTCGTGATCATGTCGGTGGTCCTGATGCTGGTCGTCTTCGAGATCAAGCGGATCGCCGATCTGCCCCCGGATGCCCATTGAGATCCGGTTCCGCAGGCCGACCGGGAGAAACCCTGGCCCAATGAAAAGAGGATCGGGCGTTGAACGCGCGATCCTCATGTCTTCTCCTTCGAGAGGGGAATGGTCTAGCGCATCGGACGGACCCAGAGGGCCGCCTTTTCCGATGCGCCGGTCAAGAGAGGGAGCCTCGGACGGTTAAACGGACGCATATCCAGCTGCCTTGAGGTAGTTCCAGCATTCGTGTGGCTCGAACAAGTCGCAGATTTCACCGAGCGCTCGCCAGAGCGCGTCGAACGTTCGGGCCTCAGC
>NZ_JAMXFI010000181.1:0-16263 GCF_025460875.1 Microvirga yunnanensis | reverse complement strand
CCGGCCGGCGCTCGCGCGGGCCGTGCCCGACGGCCAGGCGCGGCCGGTGCGGATGCCCGGCGCGGGCCGGGATCGCGCTGCGCACCGCCTGCTGGAGCAGCCGCAGCTCCTCCTGCAGGGCCGCCAGACGCGCGAGCAGCTCGGCATCGCTGAGCGGCCCGGCCGGCTGCTCCTCGCACCGCCCAACCGCCCGGATCTTGCGCAGCAGGGCCGGACCGATCGCCGGGGTGGACAGCCAGCGCGCATCCGGGATCGCCGCCACCTCCCCGAGGCTCGGGCAGCGGCCGGCGAACTCGCCGCATATCACCGATTGCAGCCGGGGGGAGAAATGGCTCAGGGGAAAGAGTTCGTCCCGCGACATGGGCTTTGATCCTCGGGCTTTGAACCTGGGGCTTTGATCCTGGGGCTTCGATCTTCTCGCTTCGATCCTGGCGTTCGGGTCCGGGCTCGACCGGAGCCCTATCGCAGAAGCCGATCGTGTCTGCTCCGGGGCTGAATCAAGGCCAAGCCTGGGCAATCCGGCACGGCTATCCTTTTGCCCCCAAGGCACCCGTCCTGACGGGACCGTCGGAACCGTCGCGTCGGCAGGCCCGTGGCGATGCAGGTGTGCTATCATGCCGGCGTGCGATCCGTCGCGACATTCCTGCAGGGAGGAGTCGGTCATGGCACACCGGGAGCAGCACGGGAATCGGGAATCCAAGAAGCCGAAGAAGGAGAAGCCCAAGGGAGGCGCGACACCGCAATCGACCAAATGGGCCGTGAGCGAGATCGTCGAGGCCCGGTCGGACTCCAAGCACTGATCGCAGCCTCCCGGACCGCAGGCTCGCCCCCGCCGGCATTGCGCGTGTCGCGCCATGGATCTCGGCGAGACCGATGAACGGATCCTCACGGACCAACCGGCCCGGCGCACCGCGCCGGGGACCGGGCGGCGAGCCTTCGCGTGGAGCCGTGTGGAGCACGGGAACACGCCTCGGCGACGACACCCCGTCCGGACCGGAATCGAACCGGGCCCGGCTTGGGCATTTCCCCTGTCGCGCTCGGGGTTTTCCCGATGGTCCGCGGGTGTGAGACGGGCTAAGCTCCGGCCGGAGCAGCCCACCGAGGGAGCCCGCGAGAGACCCCGCGAGAGACCCCACTGCGCCCGCCGTCGCATGGGGCGCCGTATGGTGTCGCAGACCCGGCCGGTTGCCGCAACGGGGTCGGGGCGTGCGAGAACAGGGGAACGCAATGTCTGTCTTCCCGGCGACCGCCAGCAATGTCACACGATCCTTCCGGCGGCTCGCGACGGCGGCGCTCCTGTGCATCGCGCCGGGTCCGGGCGATGCGGCCGAGCGGCCCCCGGCGACCCCGCAGGGCCCTGCGGCGACTCTCCTCGAGAATGTGCGGATCTTCGACGGCAGGAGCCCCATGCTGTCGCCGCCCAGCCATGTTCTGGTGAAGGGCAATGTCATCGCGCGGGTCTCGACCGCCCCGATCGACGTCTCATCGGACACCGCCGTCCAGGTGATTCCCGGAAACGGGCGCGTGCTGATGCCGGGGCTGATCGACATGCATTGGCACGCGATGTTGGTGCGCCCAACGCCCGTGACGCTCCTCTCGAGCGGGATCGGCTATTCGAACCTGCTGGCGGGCGTCGAGGCGACGGCGACGCTGATGCGCGGTTTCACCACGGTCCGGGACATGGGCGGCCCAGCCTTCGACCTCAAGCGCGCCATCGATGAAGGCCTGCTGCCGGGCCCGCGCATCTATCCCTCCGGCGCCATCATCACGATCACGGGCGGCCATGGCGACTTTCGGCCGCTGTCCGATCTGCCGAGGACCATCGGCGGGATGCTCGCGCGCGTCGAGCAGCTTGGCGGCAGCATGATCGCCGACAGCCCGGACGAGGTGCGCCTGCGGGCGCGGGAGCAGCTCATGCAGGGTGCGTCCCAGATCAAGCTGACGGCCGGCGGCGGCGTGGCCTCCCCGTTCAGCCCGCTCGACGTTTCCACCTTCACCGAGCCGGAGCTTCGTGCTGCGGTCGAGGCCGCCGAGAACTGGGGAACCTACGTCTGCACCCACGCCTACACGCCCGCGTCGATCCAGCGGTCGATCGCGGCGGGCGTCCGCTGCATCGAGCACGGGCACCTGATGGACGACGCCACGGCCCGGCTGATGGCCGAGAAAGGGATCTGGCTGAGCACGCAGCCGTTCCTCGACCTCGGCGGCGCCGACGCTCTAGGGCCGGCCGAGCAGGCGAAGAAGAAGCAGGTTCTGGCGGGAACCGAGAGGGTCTATGCGTTGGCGAAGGCGTATCACATCAAGACCGCTTTCGGGACCGACGTCCTTTTCTCGCAGGAACTGGCCGAACGCCAGGGGGCCATGCTCGCGACGCTCGCCCGCTGGTACACGCCGGCCGAGGCGCTCACCATGGCGACGTCGACGAACGCCGAACTCCTCGACCTGTCCGGACTGCGCAATCCCTATCCGGGCAAGCTCGGGGTCGTGGAAGAGGGAGCGCTGGCCGACCTGCTGCTCGTCGACGGCAATCCGCTCGACAACCTCGACCTGGTCGCCGACCCGGCCAGGAACTTCCTCGTCATCATGAAGGACGGACGGCTCTACAAGGACACCCTGCCCCGGTGATGTCCGGTCCCCAGGCGTGCCCCGGGGCTCGGATCGTGTCATTGTCCTGGAGCGCCCCGAAGGCCGCGACGATGCGCCGACGGCATCGGGGTCACCGGACCCGAGGAGACCCGACCGGATGAGCGCCCCTGGGTTTCGCACTTTCGAGCAACGACCGGAATCGGCCATGATGAGCAAGTCACCGTCCGGGCAGGAGACAGGGACGATGCGGGAGACGACCGTCGATCCCGGCATTCCCTTTCTCATCGACCCGCGCGGCGGCGACATCGAGGATGACGTCGCGAGCCCCAAGAGCCGGTCGCTGATCGCGATCGGCGGTCGCCTTCTCGCCGAAATCAGCTTTCCCAAGCTTTTTGCGGCCTGGATCATGCTGATCGGCCTTCCGGCGGTTCTCCTCGGGCTTGCCCCGCTGGTGATCCTGGGATGGGCCAACACCATATCCCGGCAGCTCGCGACCGCGCTGGCAGGGTTCTGGTCGCTGCTGATCGTCGGAGGCCTCGTGGCGCTCGCCTGGGTCGGCGGCAGGCCCGTGCTGCGCGCCGCCGAGCAAAGCTTCTGGTCGCTCAATGCACTGGCCGTACAGCCGGTCTATGCTCTGTTCCGGGAAGGCCTGCGCCATATCGGCGGCAGGCTCGCTCCCGGCCTCAAACCGCGGCAGCGCACGCGTCTCTACGCTGCCGCGGCCCTGGGCGGAGGCCTGCTGCTGAGCGGACTGTCGCTCTGGTCCGTCCTGCTTGCCTGGCCCGCGTCGCGCTGGATCGGCCATGCGGGCGACGTTTTCACGCCGCTCCAGCTGATCGGTCCCGCTCTCGCCAACGCGGTGGTCATTGTCGGATGCTATGTCATGGGAGCGGCCCTCGTCTGGGCGGTGGCCGATGGCGCCCTGGGCCGGCCGGCCGACCTCATGACCTTCGCCGAGATCCCGTCCGGCGTCCGGACATGGCGGATCGCGCACCTGTCCGACCTCCATGCGGTCGGAGAGCGCTATGGGTTCCGGATCGAAAGCGGGAGGACCGGGCCGCAGGGCAACGCAAGAATGCACCGTGTCGTCGATCGCCTCGCCTCGCTCCACAGGCGCCATCCGGTCGATCTGGTCCTGATCACCGGCGACATGACCGATGCCGGCCGGTCGGCCGAGTGGGCGGAGTTCATCGACGCGGTCGCCGCCTATCCCGATCTGGCCGAACGCATCCTGATCCTGCCCGGGAACCATGACGTGAACGTGGTCGACCGCGCGAATCCGGCCCGGCTCGAGCTGCCGACCAGTCCCGGCAAGCGCCTGCGCCAACTCAGGACCCTCTCGGCGCTCGAAGCCCTGCACGGAGGCAGGGTCTTCTGCTTCGATTCCGAGGCGGGGCGCCTGGGTCGCACTCTTTCCGAGAGACTTGCCCCGTACAGGAACGACATCGAGGCCTTTGCCGAAACGGGAGGGCTCCGCCGGTCCCTGCGACTGGCTCAGATATGGGACGATGCATTTCCCCTGATCGTCCCGCCGACAACGGAGGAAGGCATCGGCGTGGCGCTTCTCAACTCGAACGCCCAGACCCACTTCTCCTTCACGAATGCCCTCGGGATCATGTCGGCGCTGCAAGCGCAGGATCTGGCGGCCGCCATGGAGCTTTATCCCCGCGCCGGCTGGATCGTCGCCCTTCATCATCACGTGGTCGAATATCCCACGCCGGCGCGGGCCTTCTCGGAGCGCATCGGCACGGCCCTCATCAACGGATCGTGGTTCGTCCGACAGCTTCGGCCCTTCGCCCGGCGCCTCGTGGTCGTCCATGGTCATCGTCACACGGAGTGGATCGGACAATGCGCGAGCGTCCGGATCGTCTCCGCGTCGTCGCAGGTCATGCAGGGGGCGCCGATCGAGAGCGCCTCCTTCCTGGTCCATACCCTCGCCATGGTCGATGGCGGGCTTCAGCTCGCCAGGCCCGAACGGGTCGAAGTCACGTTTTCCGATGGGGAGGACGATCGGGGAGCGGTTCATCCGCCTCGTCCGGTGGCCCGAGCTGAACCGCCAGCCACCGCGTCGCCGGATCCTGAGCACAGAAGGTGAGAACGGCAATCGTGATCGGAAGCCCGATGAACGTCCCCGGCAGGCCCCACAGGAACGTCCAGAGGAAGATCGAGAACAGCACGACGAACGGCGACATGGCGAGCACGCTTCCGGACAGGCGAGGCTCGATATAGCTTCCAACCACGAACTGAATCACGTTCAGGCACGCGAAGACCGTGATGACGGCCTGCCAGGTATCGAACTGCACCATCGCGAGCAACGTGGGGAACAGGGTCGCGATGAAAGGCCCGATGAAAGGGATGTAGTTCAACGTGAAGGCAATCACCCCCCACTCCTGGGCGAGCGGCAATCCGAAGAGCTCCGCGAAGAGCCAGACGAGCGCGCCGGTCAGGGCGCTCATCACGGTTCGCACCACCATGTAGCGGCGGATCTTCACGGCCGCTTCCGCGCCGCCCGCGAGCAGGACCCGCGACACCCGTCGATCCGGCAAAGTTCCGATCTTCCGCGCCGTTCCTTCGACTTCGAGCAGCCCGATGATCACGTATACGAGGACGATGAGCCAGAAGCTCAGGGTCGTGTTGACCTGGCCCGTGAACTTCTGCATGAGGCCCACGATCCAACTGATGTTGAAGTGATCCGCCCAGAGGCTCGCCACGACGATCCCCTGCTCCTCGAGCCATGCCGTCATCTGATTGTAGATCGCCTGGAAGCGGCCCAGATTGAGGAGGATCCAGCGTCCGACCCGGCTGAAGGCCCAGACCACCAGCGAGGCAAAGCCGCTGAACGCAGTCACCAGCAACAGGACGCTGATCGCCAGGGCGACGAGACGCGGAACGAAGGCCTGGAGCCGGGCCTGCAACGGCCACACGATCGCGATCAGGAACAGCGCGAAGGCCACCGGTGCGATGACGGCCTCGGCCACGTAGATCGCCCCGAGGACGATCAGGGTCGTCATCGTCATCAGGGCCCAGTTCGTCGACTCGATGCGAGAGGGGCCACGACGGGTCTCGTCCACGGGAACATGAGGTTGATCCACGTCGTCCCTCCCGGTCCATGGCAGCCATGGCGATGAGCCCCGCCATGATCGCGGGCCGGCGCCATCGGACCGGTCTGCAATCCGAAGCCGCTCGCCGTCGCTTGCGGAGCGCCCGCTCACGCAAGATCGCGCAACAGGATACCGGCAGTCCGCGACAGGAGCAAATCGCGAGACGTCGGGAACGCGTGCGTCGCAGGGATTACGAGGTGTTCCCGCATTCTCGACGGCCGAATGTCGATGCACGGCTGAGGCCGGGACCGGAAAGCCTGCCATCTCGTCGAGCAACCCTGCTGCCGGATCCATGGCAGATGGCGCAGCCGGCCGCTTCCATCGAGAATCCAAGGATTTATTGCTTGTCACCATGTTGGAAAGAGACCATAATCCCTCCCCGGGTGACCTGAAGAACGGGCATTTTGCTCGATAGAGCCCAAGTCTTCAGAGTCCATGTCTCCAGAGTCCATGTCTCCGTGTCGGATCTCGAGGACGATTGTCACGAGCCTGCGGATTGAGTGTCGCCAGTTCCGCTCATTGCTGGACACCTAGAGCATCGAGCGCAAAAGTGGGAACCGGTTTTGCGTGGAAAGATGCTCCACAACAAAAGCTTGAAGCATCGGGCGTGGGTTCGATGACACGTCCAATGCTTTAGCCCGGTCAGTGCACAGCTGCGTGTCGTGCCTCCTGTCGTGGGGCCCTCTAGCTCAAGGGCGAGAAATGACAACCAGCACGGAAATCGCGCCGAAGACCACGATGCAGCGGTTTCTCGACGGCGTCGAGCGCGTGGGGAACATGGTTCCCCATCCGGTCGTGATCTTCCTGATCCTCATCGGCATCGTCATTGTGCTCTCGGCCGTGCTCAGCCTGTTCGGGGCGGCCGTCTCCTTCGAGCGCATCAACCCCGACACGCACCAGGTCGAAACCGCCACCACGGAGATCCGCAGCCTTCTGACCGCGGACGGCATCCGCTTCATCTACGCGTCCTTGATCCCGAATTTCATGGGCTTCACGGCGGTCGGACTCATGATCGTCGCGATGATCGGCGCGGGCGTGGCCGAGGAATCCGGCCTGGTGACCGCGTTGATCCGCAAGCTCGTCATCGTGTCGCCGGCCTGGGCGCTGACCTACATCCTGTCCTTCGTCGGCATCATCGCCAGCATCGCGGCCGATGCGGGCTATCTGGTCCTGATCCCGCTTGCGGGCGTCGCCTATCTGGCCGTGGGGCGCCATCCCCTGGCCGGGCTCGCCCTGGGCTTCGCCGCCGTGGCGGGCGCTTTTACCGTCAACATGCTGATCAAGCCGCTCGACGCGGTGCTCGTCGAGTTCACCAACGACGCGGCTCATCTGGTCGATCCCAACCGTTCCATCGGGCTCGCCTCGAATGTCTGGTTTTCGTTCGCCTCGGTGCTGTTCCTCACCGTCGTGGTGGCCTTCATCACCGACCGCGTGATCGCGCCCCGGCTGGGAACCTACGATCCCAGGCTGGCCGCCGAGGGAACGACGACCGAGCAGGCCGCCGAATTGTCGGAGCAGGAGTCCCGGGGCCTGCGCTTCGCGGGCATTGGGCTCATCGCGCTGATCGCCGTCTTCTGCCTCCTGACCCTTCCCCCGGGCGCGCCGCTGCGCAACCCCGACACGCGGGAGCTCATCGGCAACTCGCCCTTCATGAACGGTCTGATCGCGCTGATCATGCTCATGTTCCTCGTGACCGGGTGGACCTATGGCATCGGCGCCGGGACTCTCAGGACGCTGCCCGAGGTGATCGCCGCTATCGAGAAGGCGGTGAAGAGCCTCGGCGGCACGATCTTCCTGTTCTTCGTCCTGAGCCAGTTCGTCGCCTACTTCACCTATACCAACATGGGCACCGTGATGGCGCTCAGCCTGTCGGGCGCGTTGCAGGCGGCCAACATCGGCGCGCTGCCGCTGCTGCTCGGCTTCATCGTCGTGGTGGCGATCATCGACCTGCTGCTGACCGGCGCCATCGCCAAATGGGCGATCTTCGCCCCGGTCTTCGTGCCCTTGCTCATGAAGCTCGGGGTCGAGCCGGAGGCGGTGCTCGCCGCCTATCGGGTCGGCGACTCGCCGATGAACGCGATCACGCCCCTGAACGCGTATTTCGCCCTGGTCGTGGGGTTCGCCCAGAGATACGACCGGACGGCGGGTGTCGGCACCATCGTGTCGCTGATGCTCCCCTATGTGGTGTGGATGTTCGTTCTTTGGACGGCCCTTTTCGCCCTCTGGAAGATGCTCGGGCTCCCCTGGGGGCTGTGAACCTGCCGGCCAACCGCAAGCAACGGAATGAGACGATGGACAGCTTTGCCCTCCCCCTCGATACCGCCGCCGCCGAAGCTCATCTGATGCGGTTCCTCTCGGTGGAGGGCGTGACCGGGCAGGAGGCGGCGATTGCCGAAGCCGTCTCGGACGCCCTCAGGACGGCGGGTGTGCCCGCCTCCGCGATCCGCTTCGATGACGCGCACAAGCGCATTCCGATCCCGACGGAAACGGGGAACCTGATCGTCGACCTGCCCGGCACCCGACCGGGACCGCGGCTTCTGTTCGCGACCCATCTCGATACGGTGCCGCTCTGTGCGGGCGCCAAGCCGCGACGCGAAGGCGACCGCATCGTCGGAGACGGCACGACGGCCCTCGGCGGCGACAATCGCACGGGATGCGCCATTCTCGTCATCCTGGCCGAGACCCTTCTGAAGCACGGCCTGGCGCACCCGCCCATCACGCTGCTCTTCACGGTGCGGGAGGAAAGCGGCCTGCACGGCGCGCGCGAACTCGACCCGGCCGATCTCGGCGGCGCGGTGATGTGCATCAACGTCGATGGCCAGGATCCGAACGATCTGATCGTCGGCGCGGTCGGCCAGGAGAACTGGGAGGTCGAGATCCGGGGCAAGGCCTCGCACGCGGGCGTCGCGCCCGAGAAGGGCATCTCGGCGACTCTCGTCGGCGCCATCGGGCTTGCGGAAGCGCAACGGGAGGGATGGTTCGGCAAGGTCGTGAAGAGCGACGGCACGGGAACGAGCAATGTCGGCATCTTCGGTGGCAGGGACGGCAAGGCCGCTGGGGACGCGACCAATGTCGTCACCGACTACGCTTTCATCAGGGGAGAGGCCCGAAGCCCGACATCCGCCTTCGCAGCTTCCATCGCGGAGGGATTCGGACGGGCATTCCAGAAGGCTCGAGACCAGGTGAAGGATCATGAGGGCGAGATGGCCGAAATCGCCTTCAGGCACATCCCGTCCTATCCGCCTTTCAACCTCGAGGAGACCTCACCGGTGGTGCGGCGCGCGACCAGGGCCATGACCATGCTCGGCCTCAAGCCCAACTACCTGTTCTCGAACGGGGGTCTGGATGCCAACTGGCTCGACAAGCACGGCGTTCCGACCGTCACCATCGGGGCCGGCCAGGCGGAGATCCACACCATCGAGGAATTCGTGAACCTGCCGGAATTCGCGACCGGCTGCCGTCTCGCGCTGCTGTTGGCCACGATCGAGGACGAGTGAGCGATTGAGCCCGATCACCTATATCGCCGTCATCATCGCCGCAGCCGTCGTCCTGTTCATCTGGAACAAGCTGCCGGTCGTCGTCGTCGCGATGGCGACCGCGCTGGGGCTCTGGGCCACGCATGTCCTGACCCTGGAGCAGGCGCTCGGCGGTTTCGGCGATCCTGCGGTCATCTTCATCGCCTGCCTGTTCGTCGTCAGTGCGGCTCTGGAAGCCACCGGCGTGACGGCCTGGGCCGGTCAGCTCCTGATCCAGGGAGCGGGACAGGAGAGCCGGACGCGTCTTCTGCTCCTCACCATGAGCCTCGTGGCTCTGCTCACGGCCATGATCAGCGTCAACGGTGCGGTTGCCGCCCTGCTTCCGGTCGTTGTGGTCATGGCCGTGCGCCTCAAGAGGAAATCCTCGCAGCTCCTGATGCCCCTCGTCTTCTCGGCCCATGCGGGATCGATGCTTGCTCTCACCGGCACGCCGGTGAACGTCCTCGTCTCGGAGGCCGCATCGGAGGCCGGAGTGGGCGAGTTCGCCTTCTTCGAATTCACCCTCGTGGGCTTTCCCCTTCTGATCGGCACCATGGCGATCATCGTTCTCTTCGGCGAGCGCCTTCTGCCGCAACGCAACGGCGCCAAGATGCCGGCCGATCTCAGTCGTCATGCAAAGACGCTGGTGGAGCAGTATGGGCTCGCCGACGGGATCGTCCGGCTCCGTGTGCGCGCCACCTCGCCGTTGATCGGCCTTTCTCCGTCGGAGCTGGACTTGTCCCGCTTCGCAGACGTGCAACTCATCTCGGTTCAGGACGGAGACGGACCCTCTCCGCTTCGCCGATCCGTTTCGGAGGGAGACCACATCCTCATCCGGGCAGGCGCGGAGGCGGCCGCCTCTCTCGCGGCGCGGATGCACCTCGCGTTTCGCGAGGACGTCGCATCGGGTCAGGGCGAGGACACGCTGTTCAACCGCAGGTCCGGTCTGGCCGAGGTGGTGATCCCGCCGCGGTCCGGGCTTGTCGGCCAGGCGGTTTTCCCGGGCATGGTCACCGACAGCGGCGACCTCGTTGTCCTCGCGGTGCAACGGGCGGGGTCGGAGGTCGGCACGGGCGGCCAAAAGTCCGGACAGGGTGTGGCCCTGCATCCCGGGGACAGCATGCTGCTCCAGGGGACCTGGAAGGCGCTCGATCTTCACCTCAGCGATCCGGACGTGCTGGTGGTGAACTCACCCGAGCTGGTGCGGCGCCAGGCGGTGCCGCTTGGGCCGGGAGCCTACCAGGCGATTGCCGTGCTCATCTGCATGGTCATCCTGCTCGCGACCGGCCTCGTGCCGCCCGCCGTCGCCGGCCTCCTCGCCGCCGGCGCCATCACCCTGTCCCGGATCATGACCCTCGAGCAGGCCTATCGGGCGGTCGACTGGACGACCGTGATCCTGGTCGGGGCGCTGATGCCGCTGTCGACCGCGATGGTGGAGACCGGGGCGGCCCGGTTGCTGGCGGAAGGTCTGGTCGGCCTCGTGGGCGGCGCCGGTCCCTACGCGCTCCTGGCCGGCCTCTTCGTGCTCACCGCAGCCCTCGGTCAGTTGATCAGCAACACCGCGACCGCCCTGATCGTGATCCCGATCGGGGCCGCGGCTGCGACCAGCATGGGGATCTCGCCGCGTCCCGTGCTGATGAGCACCGCGGTCGCCGCCGCGGGGGCTTTCCTGACTCCCATCGCGACGCCCACGAACCTGATGGTGATGGGCCCCGGCGGCTACGTTTTCGGCGATTACTGGAAGCTGGGATTGCCCCTTCTCTTATGGTTCTTCGTCATCGCGGTCTTCGTCGTGCCGCTGATCTGGCGGTTCTGACGGATGCTTCAGCTCGCCCGCACCTGCCAGGCGAGATAGGCGATGGCCGAACCGACGCTGATCAGGTTCATTCCGAGCAGGAATCCGAGGAGCCAGACGGACGTCACCGGCAGATAAGCCCAGAGGATCAGCGAAAGCACGATGCCCACGACGCCGCTGGCCAGAACCCAGCCCCAATTGGGAAAGGGACGGATCGTCAACGCGAAGACGACTTTTGAAATGCCCTCCATCATGAAGAAAACGATGAGGAGAAGCGAGATCGTCGTCAGTCCCTGGGCCGGATCGCGCAGGAACAGGAAGCCGATCAGCATGGCAAGGCCGATGGAGATCAGTTGCAGCCAGAAATGCGGCACATGGCGCGCGCTGACGAGGCTGAGGGTCTGCAACAATCCGCTGATCACCAGAAGCCAGCCGAGGAGAACGATGACCGCGGTCGACGAGACGATCGGATAGATGATCGCCAAGGTGCCGGCCGCGACGAGGAGCAAGCCCTCCGTCAGATACCACAGCGCATAGCGCTTGACCGAACTCCGCATGGCCTCGCGAAACACCTCTGCCGCGGCGTCCAGCGATATGGCCATCCTACCCTCCCGCCTCATGCAGCTCCCGACCGCGAGCGGTCGGCCGGATGCGCTTCGTGCGCGGCGGTCCACACGCGCCGGGAAACGACAGGCTCCGCCCCGAGGCCGTCATCGGAATTCTCACTGCGCCTGCGCCGGAACCGAACCCGCCGCCGCAACTCCCTCGCTTGGACTTGGCGCATGCGCCTTCGACAGGGCGGCCTGGAGCTTCGCTTCCTGCTCCGGCGACAGCGAGGACCGGATGATGTGCCCGCTGAAACCGGAGAGCTCGGCCAGCACCTTCTCGGGCTGCGATTTTCGAACGAGCAGGAACAGGGCCGATGTATCGGGCTTGAGGGTCGAACCGATGGATTTGATGAAGTCGTCGTTGATGCCGTAGTCGATCATGCTTCCGGACAGCGCGCCGGACCCGGCTCCCACCGCGCCCCCGATCGCAAGCCCGGCGAGGGGATTGAGGAACAGCAATCCGATGAGGCTGCCCCACATTGCGCCGGAGAGTCCGCCGGACGTCGCCCCGAGCCTGACGAGGTTGACGCTCTGCTTGACACGGACGGCACCGTCCGCTCCGCGGATGGCCACGACGGCATCCTCCAGATCGATGAGATATTCCTTCTGCAGTCGGGTCAGCTCGGTCAGGACACGATCAGCATCATTCGGGTTGTCGAACCCGACGACCACCAGTTCAGCCATGGGATCCGCTCCTCCAGCGCCAATCATGTGGGTCGTAACAAGGTCCAAATTACCATCAACCGGCTGGCGAGGTCTATCAGGTATAACCCTAGGATTTCGGCCACGGACCCTCGGGCGCCGGGCTGGCGGCATCCTGACCGGGACCATCCGTTCCGAAGCGGCCATCCGCATCGCGGCCGACCGGGACAAGCCCGGTGATGACTCCCTCCACACGTCATGGCCGGCCTTGTGCCGGCCATCTCGATACGGTGAGGCGCGGCGCTCCACCGGATCGGGATCACCGGGACAAGCCCGGTGATGACGTGGTGTGTATGTGGCCCGGTGATGACGTGGAGGGGAGAGACGGCCATCCCGATTGTGCGATGCGCTAGACGCAGACCTCGGCGAGCGCATGTGATCGATCGGACCTGCCTTTCCGGCACTATCATAGGTGAATGGCAAAGCTTTGCTCTTGCGTTAAGGCAGACAGTCCGCGGTGAGCCCATTCAGAGACAGAAGCAGCGGTGTGGAGGAGAGAGTGGTTGCCAGCAACCCGAAAAGCGACGCCGCCCTGGTCGAGCCGAATGCCATCGAGGAGATCCTCGACGGTGAGAACGCCCCGGAAGCCGAGCCGACCTTGCCGCCGCACGTCGCATCCTTCTTGGGGGAGCAGCTTCAGGCCTTGTACTCTCACCTGATGAGTGAGCCCGTTCCGGACCGGTTCGTCCAGCTCCTCGCGCAACTGGATCAGGAGGGAACGCAGCCTGATGGCGAATGAGAGTTCCGTCCATCAGGCCATGTTGGCCGCGATCCCGCATCTGCGCGCCTTCGCCATTTCCCTGTCCGGCAACATCGAGCGCGCGGACGATCTCGTTCAGGTCGCTCTGCTGCGTGGGCTCGAGAACCTCGACAAGTTCCTGCCGGGCACGAGCATGCAGGCCTGGCTCTTCACCATCCTGAGAAACCAGTTCCACACCGATTATCGCAGGCGACGACGGGAGGTGGAGGATCCGGACGGGGTCATGGCCCAGCAACTGGCCGTGATGCCGGAACAAGGCTCTCGCCTCGACTTCAGGGACCTTCAGGTCGCCTTGACGAAGCTCTCCGTCGAGCAACGGGAAGCTCTTCTGCTCGTCTCCGCGGAGGGCGTCTCCTATGAGGAAGCGGCTCAGATCTGCGGGGTCAGCATCGGCACCATCAAGAGCCGCGTGAGCCGCGCCCGAAACCGCCTGGCGGAACTTCTGGAGCTCGACGGCAGCGAAGACCTCGGCCCGGACCGCCTGGTCAGAGCAGCACTGTTCCGGCACGCACCCTGACATCTCCCCGGTTCGGGCGCTGCCGACGAAGGTGCACGGCCGGTCGAACGCGGCCGGAGCGACGACGGCGGCCTGTTACAACGGTGCACCGGATCGCGGCATGGCCGGGGATTGAGCAAAGCGCGCCGGTTCGGCGTTAGGAAAAGGAGCCAGGACGTCCGGATGGACGGGAACTCTTCGGGCGCGGCGGACAGGAGAACGTCATGGACAGCAGGGAAGCCGAAACCGGACAGCAGGATCTGCGGCTGGAGGCGCCCGCCGGAGCACCTTTTCCGTTCCAGGCTCATCGTTCGGTCGGCGAGCCGGCACTCTGCCCGTCCGCGGGATGCTTGTCGCGGCGGAACTCCACGCCGATAATCCGGCAGAGCGCCGTCGCGGCGCTGCTGACCCCAACCACCCCGACCTGAGGGCGTCCCTGTGAGCATGTCACCGAGCACGATCGCCGACCAGCTGGCTGCCGAACACCGAAATCGAGTGAAATTCCATAGGATCGATGGGATCGGCGGCCTTCAGGCTGCTTACCGCGTGCAGGACGCCTATGTGGCGTCCATCATCGCGGACGATACCCGGGCCGGCTACAAGATCGGCCTGACCTCCAGGCGCATGCAGGAGATGTGCGGCATCGATCGGCCGGTCAGCGGCACGATTTTCAGCAGCAGGGTCATGAGGAGCGGCGCCCGCCTCGCATTGGACGAGTATGGCCACCTCGGCCTCGAATTCGAGATCTGTTGCCGCCTCGGCCGCGATCTGGTTCCGGGTGACGGTCCGGTCACACCCGAGCAGGCCGGCGACGCGATCGATGCCGTCGCTGCGGCGATCGAACTCGTCGATGATCGCCATGCCGATTACAGCGTTCTCGATATCAACACGCTCGTCGCCGACAATTCCTGGAATGCGGGCGTCGTGCTGGGAGACTTCGTGCCGCCTCCCGGCCGCCTGGATGCGATGGAAGGGGTCGCCTATCAGGACGGCGAGGAGATCGGGCGCGGATACGGGGCGGATGCGCTCGGGCATCCGTTCATCCCCCTGGCCTGGCTGGCGAACCACCTCGCCGACTCGGGCCGCACCCTGCGCAAGGGCGACATCGTCATGACGGGCAGCATCGTCACGACGCGCTTCCCCAGCGGACCCTTCACGTTCCGCTTCGACATCGCCGGCCTCGGAAGCGTCGAGGTTCATGGCGAATAGAGCGCAGCGGCCGAACCCCTCCGGCCTCGTGGTGACTGTGTGGTTTGGTCCTGACATCCTCCACACGTCATGGCCGGCCTTGTGCCGGCCATCCCGATACGGAGTAGCGCCGTGCCTCAAACAAGCGGAATCACCGGGACAAGCCCGGTGATGACGTGGAGGGTGGCATGGGGCGGCACTGACACCCTCCACGGCCATCCCGATTGTCCGATGCGCTATTGCTTCTGGACCGCCAGGCGAATGACGTTCCAGGAGGCCGGCGCGAGCTTGACTTTCACCGTCTCGTCCCAGATCTCGACCCCCTCGAGCGGGGTCGGCGTGATCGTATCCGGGGCATCCTTCGTGTTGACCGCCATCAGATCGTCGTTGCGCAGCTGATGCGCCTCCTTGACCGTCAGGCCGGCAAAGCCGCGGACGAGGGCCTCCACCGACAGGCTCGCGTCGAGGCTTCGGTTGAGCGCGAAGATGGTGACGCAATCGTCCTCGTGATTGTGAACGACCGACACCTTGAGATAGGGCACCGCCGAAATCGGGAAGCGCAGGTCCGAGGTGCCGCGGGGATCGTAATAGGTCGTCTCGTAGGTGGGCGAGTTCACGCGCGTCTGCAGCACGGTGCCCCGGCCGTGAGTGCTCATGTCCTTGAACGGGTAGAAGATCGTCTGCCGCCAGGCCGGTCCGCCGGTCTCGGTCATGATGGGCGCGATGGCGTTCACCAGCTGGGCAAGACAGGCCGACTTGACCCGGTCCGCGTGGTTGAGAAGCGATATGCAGGCTCCCCCGAAGGCAAGTGCGTCCTGCATGTTGTAGATTTCCTCGAGGATCTGGGGCGCGACCGGCCATCCGAGCTTCACCCGCCCCTCGTTCTTGCGCCGGGTGCGATACCAGACGTTCCATTCGTCGAAACTCAGCATGATGCGCTTGGACGAGCGGCGACGGGCGGCGACCGCGTCGGCGATGGCCACGACCTCTTCGATGAAGCTGTCCATCAGATCCGGGCTCGCGAGGAAGGCCGGAGTGTCGTCCGCGTAGTTGTTCAGGTACGTGTGCAGGGAGATGTATTCCACGTGCTCGAAAGAGTGGTCGAGGACCGTGTCCTCCCAGGAGCCGAAGGTCGGCATGTTGCGAGAGGAGGAGCCGCACGCCGCCAGCTCGATGGTCGGATCGATCCATTTCATGAGCTTGGCCGCCTCGGAGGCGATCCTCCCGTACTCCCAGGCGGTCTTCGTCTCCATCTGCCAGGGACCGTCCATCTCGTTGCCCAGGCACCAGAACTTCACATTGTGCGGCTTCTCCCAACCGTGAGCCCGGCGCAGATCCGACAGTTCCGTCCCGCCCGGGAAATTGCAGTATTCCAGAAGGCGGCGAGCATCGTCGGGGCCGCGGGTGCCGAGATTGACGGCCATCATGGGCTCGACGCCGGCCGCCCGGCACCAGTCCATGAACTCGTTGGTCCCGAACGTGTTCGGCTCGGTGGACATCCAGGCGAGATCG